>CANCGU010000049.1 GCA_947377705.1 Comamonadaceae bacterium | reverse complement strand
CCTGCAACGTTTGAGCTACTTCTACATGCACGAGTCATGCGGCCAATGCACCCCTTGCCGTGAAGGCACAGGTTGGTTGTGGCGCATGGTGGACCGCATTGAGCGTGGTGAGGGCCGCGAAAGCGACTTGGCTTTGCTCGACAACGTGGCAGAGAACATCATGGGTCGCACGATTTGCGCCCTCGGAGACGCAGCAGCCATGCCCGTGCGCGGCATGATCAAGCACTTCCGCCATGAGTTTGAACACCACATCACGCACAAGACCTGTACGGTCTCTGCCTACGTTTGACACGGATAAGTGCCATGATTGAAATCGAACTCGACGGTAAAAAGGTTGACGTCCAAGAAGGCTGCATGATCATGCACGCCGCTGAAAAGGCCGGCACCTACATTCCGCATTTTTGCTATCACAAGAAACTGAGCATCGCAGCGAACTGTCGCATGTGCTTGGTGGATGTGGAAAAAGCCCCTAAACCTATGCCCGCATGCGCCACCCCTGTGACGCAAGGCATGATTGTTCGCACCAAGAGCGACAAAGCCATCAAGGCTCAACAGTCGGTGATGGAGTTTTTGCTCATCAACCACCCGCTGGATTGCCCTATTTGCGACCAAGGCGGTGAGTGCCAGTTGCAAGATTTGGCTGTGGGCTACGGTGGCAGCACCTCACGTTACGAAGAAGAAAAACGTGTGGTGCAACCCAAAGATGCGGGCCCTCTGGTGAGCATGCAAGAGATGAGCCGCTGTATCCAATGCACACGTTGCGTGCGCTTTGGCCAAGAAGTGGCTGGCATCATGGAGCTGGGCATGTCCCACCGTGGTGAGCATGCGCAGATTGAAACCTTCGTGGGCCAATCGGTGGACTCTGAGTTGTCGGGCAACATGATCGACATCTGTCCCGTAGGCGCGTTGACCAGCAAGCCATTCCGTTACAGCGCACGTACCTGGGAACTGAGCCGCCGAAAGTCGGTCAGCCCACACGACGCGACCGGTGCCAACCTGATCGTTCAAGTCAAGAACAACAAAGTCATGCGCGTCGTGCCTTTGGAAAACGAAGATGTCAACGAATGCTGGATTGCTGACCGCGACCGTTTCAGCTACGAAGCTTTGGACAGCGCAGACCGCTTGACCAAGCCGATGCTCAAGCAAGGCGGCGCGTGGCAAGAAGTCGATTGGCAAACTGCCCTCGAATACGTGGCCAACGGCTTGCAAGGTGTCAAAGCCCAGCATGGCCCACAAGCTATCGGCACTTTGGCCAGCCCACACAGCACCGCTGAAGAGTTGTTCTTGGCTGCTAACCTGACACGCGGCTTGGGTAGCCAAAACATCGACACACGTTTGCGTGCTGCTGATTTCCAAACGGATGGCAAAACACGTTGGTTGGGTACTTCGGTCGCCTCTCTCACCACGCTGCAACGCGTCTTGGTGATTGGCTCAAACATCCGTAAAGACCAACCTTTGTTGGCCCAACGTCTGCGCCAAGCGGTGCGCAACGGTGGCAAGGTCAACGCCTTGAATGCACAAGCCTACGACTGGGCCATGCCTGTGGCCAATACCTTGGTGGCCGATGCCGCCAACTGGGTGCAAGCCTTGGCTGACATTGCAGCTGCGGTAGGCGCTATCACGGGCGCTGCGGCACCCGTGGCTGGCAACGCCAACAGCGCACAGGCACAAGCCATCGCCAAGTCATTGACCGGTGGTGAGCGCAAAGCCATTTTGTTGGGTAACGCAGCGGCGCATCACGCCAAAGCCTCTAGCTTGCTCAGCTTGGCCAACTGGATTGGTGCACAAACCGGCGCAACCGTGGGTTACCTTGGCGAAGCCGCCAATACCGTCGGTGCCCAAGTGGTGGGCGCTTTGCCCACCGCGGGTGGTCTGAACGCCGCTCAAATGTTGAACGGCGGTTTGAAGGCGGTGGTGTTGCTCAACACCGAACCTGCTTTCGACGCTGCCAACGGCGCTGCTGCGGCACAAGCCATCGGCCAAGCCGAAATGGTGGTCACTTTGTCTCCCTTCAAGGCCAACATGGACATCAGCGATGTGCTGTTGCCCATCTCCCCTTTCACCGAAACTGCCGGCACGTTCATCAACACCGAAGGTCGCGCTCAGAGCTTCCACGGTGTGGTCAAACCTTTGGGTGAAGCGCGTCCTGCATGGAAAGTTTTGCGCGTGTTGGGCTCCATGCTTCATCTGCCTGGCTTCGAATTCGAAACCATCGAAGAAGTGCGCGCCCAAGCAATTCCTGCCAACGTGTCTGCCTTGCTGTCTAACGCATGCACGGCACAAGTGGACGTGAGCCCTGCCGCCGGTCAGCCTGCCACTGCGGTGATTTACCAACTCGACAGCTTGGTGCGTCGCGCGCCATCGTTACAACTCACCGTGGATGCCAAGCAACCTTCGGTTGATGCGAAGGGAGGCCTGTGATGGTTGAAAACATTTACAACGCAGGCTTTGGCTTGTTGCCCGAGGTGTGGTGGACCACGCTGGCTTGGCCCGTTCTGTGGGCCTTGCTTAAGATCGTGGCGGTACTGTTGCCTTTGCTCGGTTGTGTGGCTTACCTGACTTTGTGGGAACGCAAAGCCATTGGTTACACCCAAATCCGTAAAGGTCCTAACCGCACAGGCCCTGGTGGTTTGTTGCAACCCATTGCTGACGCACTGAAGTTGCTCACCAAAGAAATCATCATCCCTACCCAAGCGACCACCAGCTTGTTCTTCTTAGGGCCAATCATGACCATCATGCCAGCCTTGGCTGCCTGGGCGGTGATTCCTTTTGGTCCTGATGTGGCTTTGGCCAACGTCAACGCAGGTTTGCTTTTCTTGATGGCCATCACTTCGCTAGAGGTGTACGGCGTCATCATTGCGGGTTGGGCTTCTAACTCCAAGTACGCTTTCATTGGTGCCATGCGCGCATCAGCTCAAATGGTGAGCTACGAAATTGCCATGGGCTTTTGCTTCGTGATCGTCTTGATGATCTCGAACAGCTTGAACATGACCGACATCGTCATGGGCCAAGCCAAAGGCATGATGGCTGAGAAGGGCTTGGGTTTCTTGTCTTGGAACTGGTTGCCTTTGTTCCCCGTGTTCATCATCTATTTCATCTCCGGTTTGGCTGAAACTAACCGTCACCCGTTCGACGTGGTGGAAGGTGAATCCGAAATCGTGGCTGGCCACATGATCGAATACTCGGGCATGTCCTTCGCCATGTTCTTCTTGGCTGAATACGCCAACATGATCTTGGTTTCCATGCTGACGGTGGTCATGTTCTTGGGCGGCTGGTTGTCACCCTTCGACAACGCACTGTTCAACATGATTCCCGGCTGGATTTGGCTTGGTATCAAGACCTTCGTGGTCGTGACCATGTTCTTGTGGGTGCGTGCCACGTTCCCACGTTATCGCTATGACCAAATCATGCGTTTGGGTTGGAAGATTTTCATTCCACTCACCCTGATTTGGTTGTTGGTGGTGGGTGTTTGGATTCAAACACCTTGGAATATCTGGAACTAAGGCCGGAACTACACCATGACAACGACTACACAATCCGTTCCTTTCTCCTTGCGCGACTTTTTGTCGAGCTTCCTCTTGATTGAGCTGTTCAAAGGCATGGCCCTCACCGGCAAGTACATGTTTTCGCGCAGCATCACCATTCAGTTTCCGGAAGAGAAGACACCTTTGTCACCGCGCTTCCGTGGCCTGCATGCTTTGCGTCGTTATGACAACGGCGAAGAGCGTTGCATCGCTTGCAAACTGTGTGAAGCAGTGTGCCCAGCGATGGCAATCACCATCGAATCTGACCAGCGGGCAGACGGCAGCCGCCGCACCACCCGCTACGACATCGACTTGACCAAGTGCATCTTCTGCGGTTTCTGCGAAGAGAGCTGCCCCGTGGATTCGATCGTTGAAACACACATCTTTGAGTACCACGGCGAAAAACGCGGTGACCTGTACTTCACCAAAGAAATGTTGTTGGCAGTGGGCGACCGCTACGAACCCGAAATCGCTGCCAATAAAGCAGCTGACGCCAAATACCGTTGAAAGATTTCATGATGGACGTTCAATCGGCTCTTTTTTACGCGTTCTCAGCAGTCATGCTGTTTGCGTCATTCCGCGTCATCACGGCGCGTAACCCTGTGCACGCCGCGCTGTATTTGGTCTTGGCCTTCTTCCAAGCCTCAGGCATCTGGATGTTGCTCAAAGCAGAATTCTTGTCTATCGCTCTCGTGCTCGTGTACGTGGGCGCGGTGATGGTCTTGTTCTTGTTCGTGGTGATGATGCTCGACATCAACATCGACAGCATTCGCGAAGGCTTTTGGAAACACTTCCCACTCGCAGCCACTGTGGGCGCAGTGATTGCTTTGGAATTGGCCGCCGTCTTGTTGGGCGGTTTCCGTATCAGTGAACCTCAAAAACAAGTGGTGGCACAAGTGATTTCGCCATCGGCTGTCACGGCTGTGGCGCCGGTGGATGTGGCTTCTGCTGCACTAAATGCAGCATCAGTTGCTGATGTTGGTCATGTGGTGGTCGCGCAAGCTTCCAATACCAAAGCTCTGGGCATCTTGCTCTACACCGAGTACTTGTACCCCGTGCAAGTCGCCGCATTGATTTTGTTGGTGGCTCTGATTGCCGCCATCGCTTTGACCTTGCGTGCTCGCAAAGACAGCAAATTCCAAAACGCGGGCGACCAAGTCCGCGTCAAGGCCCGTGACCGTGTGTCGTTGGTGAAGATGGATGCGGTCAAACCCGCGCCTGCAGCCCCCGCCGCAGAGGAGACAAAAGCATGAGCATCACCTTAGGCCACTACCTCACGCTGGGTGCAATTTTGTTTGCACTCTCTGTGATCGGCATCTTCTTGAACCGTAAAAACTTGATCGTCTTGTTGATGGCGATTGAATTGATGTTGCTCGCGGTCAACATGAACTTCGTGGCGTTCTCTCACTACTTGGGTGACTTGAACGGCCAAATTTTTGTTTTCTTCATCTTGACTGTGGCGGCTGCTGAATCTGCCATCGGCTTGGCGATTCTGGTTCAGTTGTTCCGCAACAAATCCAGCATCAACGTGGATGAACTCAACACGCTCAAGGGTTAATTCATCATGTCACAAACCCTGCAAGCTTCTACATTGTTGGCTGTGCCCATGGCGCCCCTGGTGGGCTCTGCCTTGGCCGGTATTTTTGGTACGCGCTTTGGTGGTAACCAAATTGGCCGCGGCTTGACCCACTCACTCACCATCTTGGGTGTGTTCATCGCCTTCGTTTTGTCTGCCATGACCCTGCAAAGCGTGGCCGTGGACGGCGCGCGTTTCAACGAGACCCTCTACACCTGGATGGTGGTGGGTGATTTGAAAATGGAAATCGGCTTCATGGTCGATGGCCTGACCGCCATGATGATGTGCGTTGTGACCTTTGTGTCATTGATGGTTCACCTCTACACCATTGGCTACATGCAAGAAGACGAAGGCTACAACCGCTTCTTCTCCTACATCTCCTTGTTCACCTTCTCGATGCTGATGCTTGTGATGAGCAACAACATGCTCCAACTGTTCTTCGGTTGGGAAGCCGTGGGCTTGGTGTCTTATCTGTTGATCGGTTTCTGGTTCAACAAACCCACGGCGATCTTTGCCAACATGAAAGCCTTCTTGGTCAACCGCGTTGGTGACTTCGGTTTCATCTTGGGCATTGGTTTGATCGCTGCCTACGGCGGCACCTTGAACTACACAGAAGCGTTTGCCAAAGCGGCTGAATTGGGCGCACTCACATTCCCCGGCACCGATTGGATGTTGGTGACGGTGATTTGTATTTGCTTGTTCATCGGTGCCATGGGTAAGTCAGCTCAGTTCCCACTGCATGTGTGGTTGCCTGACTCCATGGAAGGCCCAACACCCATCTCTGCGTTGATTCACGCAGCGACCATGGTGACGGCCGGTATCTTCATGGTCACCCGCATGTCGCCCTTCTTTGAGTTGTCAGACACCGCGCTGAACTTCATCTTGGTGATCGGTGCCATCACAGCCTTGTTCATGGGCTTTTTGGGTCTGATTCAAAACGACATCAAGCGCGTGGTGGCTTATTCCACGCTGTCGCAGCTCGGTTACATGACCGTGGCTTTGGGCGCGTCGGCCTACTCTGTGGCCGTGTTCCACTTGATGACGCACGCGTTCTTCAAAGCCTTGCTGTTCTTGGGTGCCGGTTCCGTCATCATGGGCATGCACCACAACCAAGACATCCGTTGGATGGGCGGCGTGCGCAAGTACATGCCCATCACTTGGATCACCTCATTGTTGGGTTCGCTGGCTTTGATCGGTACACCGTTCTTCTCTGGCTTCTATTCCAAAGACAGCATCATCGAAGCTGTGGCTGAAAGCACCTTGCCGGGTGCAGGCTTTGCCCACTTTGCGGTGTTGGCAGGCGTGTTTGTGACGGCGTTCTACTCGTTCCGCATGTACTTCCTCGTGTTCCACGGCGAAGAGCGTTACGACCAAAATCCTGACGCACATCACGGCCACGACGATCACCATGGTCACGACGACCATGGTGATGACCACGGCCCACACGAGTCTCCATGGGTTGTTACCGTGCCTTTGGTTTTATTGGCAATTCCTTCTGTGCTGATTGGCTTCTACACGATCGACCCACTGTTGTTCGGTGAGTTCTTCAGCGATGCCATTTTCATCAATGCGGACAAGCACCCTGTGATGCACGAGTTGTCACATGAATACCACGGCGCTGTCGCCATGGCCATGCACGCTTTCAGCACGGCGCCGTTCTGGTTGGCTTTGGCGGGTGTGGTGACGTCTTACTACATGTACATGATCAACCCAGCCGTGCCTGCCGCGATCAAACGTGTGTGCCATCCTATCTATGTCTTGTTCGAGAACAAGTACTACTTGGATTGGTTCAACGAAAACATTCTTGCTCGTGGCGCTCGCGCTTTGGGCACAGGCCTGTGGAAGGGCGGCGACCAAGCCATCATCGAAGGTGGTGTGGTGAACGCTTCTTGGAAATTGGTGGGTTGGGTGTCTGCGCTGACGCGTCAGCTGCAAACAGGCTACCTCTACCACTACGCCTTGGTCATGATCTTGGGTGTGTTCGTGCTGATGACGTGGTTCGTCTGGCTCAAATAAGGAGAATAAAAAATGGGTTTATTGAGCCTTGCCATTTGGACGCCAATTCTGTTTGGTGTCATCTTGCTCGCCTTGGGGCGTGACGAACATGCAAAGGTCGTACGCTGGATCGCTTTGATCGGTTCTGTGGTCAGCTTAGGCGTCACCTTGCCGCTGTATAACGGTTTCGATAACAGCACAGCTGCGTTGCAATTCGTTGAAAAATCCATGTGGATTGAACGCTTCAATGTGTTCTACCACCTCGGAGTGGACGGCTTGTCATTGTGGTTCGTCTTGCTGACCGCTTTCATCACGGTGATCGTCGTGATCGCCGGTTGGGAAGTGATCACTGAGCGTGTGAACCAATACATGGGCGCATTCTTAATTTTGAGCGGCTTGATGATTGGCGTGTTTAGCGCGGTCGACGGTATGCTGTTCTATGTGTTCTTTGAAGCCACGCTGATCCCGATGTACTTGATCATTGGTATCTGGGGCGGTCCTAACAAGATTTATGCAGCGTTCAAGTTCTTCTTGTACACCTTGCTCGGTTCTTTGTTGATGCTGGTGGCCTTGATCTATCTGTACACCCAATCGGGCGGCAGCTTTGATTTGGCGACTTGGTACAAATTGCCATTGCCAGCGCATGCACAAACCATGTTGTTCTTTGCCTTCTTTGCAGCCTTCGCTGTGAAGGTGCCTATGTGGCCTGTGCACACTTGGTTGCCTGATGTGCACGTGGAAGCGCCTACTGGCGGCTCTGCAGTGCTGGCTGCGATCATGTTGAAGCTCGGTGCTTATGGTTTCTTGCGCTTCTCATTGCCCATCGCACCTGATGCCGCACGCGAATTTGCATGGCTGATGATTGCTTTGTCTCTCGTGGCTGTGGTCTACGTGGGCTTGGTGGCCATGGTGCAAGAAGACATGAAAAAGCTAGTGGCTTATTCATCTGTCGCACACATGGGCTTTGTATCTTTGGGCTTCTTTATCTTCAATGACATCGGTGTGTCTGGTGCTTTGGTGCAAATGATTGCCCACGGTTTTGTGTCGGCCGCCATGTTTTTGTCCATTGGTGTGCTGTATGACCGCATGCATTCACGCGAAATCGCCAGCTACGGCGGCGTGGTCAACACCATGCCTAAGTTCGCCGCGTTTGCCTTGCTGTTTGGTATGGCCAACTGCGGTTTGCCAGGTACGGCGGGTTTTGTGGGTGAGTGGATGGTCATCTTGGGTGCCATCAAGCACAACTTCTGGATCGGCTTTGCCGCTGCATCCGCTTTGATCTTCGGCGCGGCTTACACCTTGTGGATGATCAAACGTGTGTACCTCGGCCCTGTGGCCAATGACCACGTTAAAGAATTGAGCGACATCAACGGCCGTGAATTCTTCATGCTGGCCTTGTTAGCAATTGCTGTGTTGGCCATGGGCTTGTTCCCCAAGCCTTTCACTGATGTGATGGATGTCTCCGTGGCTGAGTTGCTCAAGCACGTGGCCTTGTCCAAGTTGCCCCAATAAAGAGGGATAGACCCAATGATTGAAAAATTCAACTTAGCAGCGCTGTATCCCGAGCTGTTGTTGGTCGTGATGACCATCGCGATTGCGATGATCGACTTGTTTGTCAAGTCACCTCGACGCACCGTCACGTATGTGTTGTCCTTGCTGACGATGGGAGTTGTGGCCGCGCTTCAAGCGCATGACGCTAGCAGTGGTACCACGGTCTATAGCTTCGGCAATATGGTCGTGTCTGACCCCATGGGCAACTGGCTCAAGTGCTTCTCGACCTTAGCGGTGTTTGTGACCTTGGTCTATGGACGACCCTATGCAGCTGACCGCGATATGCTCAAGCACGGTGGCGAATTGTTCACCCTAGGCCTGTTTGCTTTGCTGGGCATGTACGTCATGATCTCGGGTAACAACTTCTTGGTGCTGTATCTCGGTGTGGAATTGTTGGCACTTTCTAGCTACGCTTTGGTGGCCTTGCGCCGCGACAACGCAACAGCCTCTGAAGCTGCCATGAAGTACTTCGTGCTCGGTGCTTTGGGTAGTGGTTTCTTGCTCTATGGCATGTCCATGCTCTATGGCGCAACAGGTTCACTTGACATCAGCACCGTCTTCAAGGCCGTGTCGTCAGGTCAAATCAACCACAAAGTGTTGGTTTTGGGTTTGGTGTTTGTGGTGTGTGGCTTGGGCTTCAAATTCGGCGTGGTGCCATTCCACATGTGGGTGCCTGACGTGTACCAAGGTGCGCCAACTGTGGTGACACTCATGATTGGTGGCGCGCACAAATTGGCTGCGTTTGCGATGACCATGCGCTTGTTGGTGGAGGGCTTGATGCCTTTGGCCATCGACTGGCAGCAAATGTTGATGGTCTTGTCGGTTGCTTCCTTGCTGATTGGTAACTTGGCAGGTATTGCCCAAACCAACCTCAAGCGCATGATTGCGTTCTCCACCATCTCTCAAATGGGTTTTGTGTTGATCGGCTTGTATTCCGGCGTGGTCAATGGGAATACTGCTGCTGCTGCCAATGCGTATAGTTCTGCCATGTTCTATGTGGTCACGTATGTGCTCACTACATTGGCTGTGTTTGGCATCATCATGTTGCTGGCTCGCGAAGGCTTTGAGAGCGAAGAGATCGCTGACTTTGCTGGTTTGAACCAACGCAGTCCACTGTACGCAGGCGTCATGGCCTTGTGCATGTTTTCACTCGCTGGCGTGCCGCCGATGGTTGGCTTTGCCGGTAAGTTGTCGGTGTTGCAAGCCCTAGTGGCTTCTGATCAACCCGGCGCGCTTGCCTTGGCAACTTACGCTGTGATGATGTCTTTGTTGGCCGCGTTCTACTACTTGCGCGTGGTCAAGGTCATGTACTTTGACGCACCTTTGACCGCCAGCACCGTGTCTGCCGGTAAAGACGTGCGCGTGGTCTTGCTCATCAACAGCGGTTTGCTGTTGGTCTTAGGTTTGTTGCCCGGTGGTTTGATGACTCTGTGCGCACGCGCCATCGTCAGCACCTTGGGTACCTAAGCAACCAATGCTCTAACAAAGCCAGCTCTATAGCTGGCTTTTTTCATGATGACTATGAAACCCACCTCTGATGACCATTTGGTCGAACACACGTTAGACCATGTCGAGCTGGTCAAAGGTCACTTCTTGCACGCCTTTCGCGACACCGTGCGTTTGCCCAGCGGCGATACCGCCACGCGCGAGTTTGTGATTCACCCAGGCGCGGTGATGATCATCGCCATGCGTGACGATGGCCGTTTGGTAATGGAGCGCCAATACCGCTATCCCGTGCAACAAGTGATGATTGAGTTTCCTGCTGGCAAGTTGGATCCGGGGGAAGACCGCTGGGTCTGCGCTCAGCGTGAGCTGCTGGAGGAAACAGGCTATCGCGCCACAGAGTGGGCGCATGCGGGCGTGTTGCACCCCGTGATCAGCTACTCCACTGAGTTCATTGACATTTGGTTTGCACGCGGCCTGACCCAAGGCGAGCGTCAGTTGGACGACGGTGAATTTCTGGATGTGTTTGATGCCAGCATCGACGAGCTGCTTGCTTGGTCACGCGATGGTCAGCTCACCGATGCCAAAACCTTGACGGGTTTGCTCTGGCTGCAAAACCACCTGAGTGGCGCATGGCCTTTGCAGTGGCAGCGCGCGTAGGCAGGCTGCGGGATAATTCAAGCCATGAAAGTTTTAGACCTGCAATGCGCACACCACCATGTGTTTGAAGGCTGGTTTGGCTCTGAAGACGATTACCAAAGCCAGCTCACTCGTGGCTTGCTCACATGTCCGATGTGCGGCGATGCGAGCGTGACCAAAAAACTCAGCGCACCCCGTTTAAATCTAAATACCACGCGCGGCGAGCGTGATGTGGCAGCGCACAGTGTCAGCGTATCGAACGACGCTGATGCACCGGCGGCAGCGACGACGGCCAAACCGACGGCTCCCGCCGCACCCGTTGCACCCGTTGCATTACCCAGTCTGCAAGAGGTGGCCAACTTAGAGCCCGCACAACTCCAAGCCGCCTTGCTCAAGATGGTGCGTCATGTGGTGGCGAATACCGAAGACGTGGGCGATAGTTTTCCCGAGGAAGCCCGAAAAATGCACTACGGTGAAGCAAAGACGCGCAACATTCGTGGTCACGCCACACCCGAAGAAACCGAAGCATTGATGGACGAGGGCATCGCCGTCATGCCCCTGCCGCTGCCCGACGTGCTGAAAGAACCGTTGCAGTAAACCGCTTCATGGCGGCCAGTGTTTGCGCCAAAGCATCTGGTGCATCACAGGGGATCACGATGCGCTCATCCATGCCGCGTAGCCAGGTGAGTTGCCGTTTAGCCAACTGGCGCGTGGCGGCCACGCCCAGTGCGTGCAGCTGCGGCAGGATGCTCTCAGGCAATGCCCCTTTAGCTTGGGCCTGGTCAAGCAACTCCCACGCTTGGCGGTAGCCCACACAACGCATGCTGGGCAAATCAATGTGCAGGTCACCACGCGCACGCAGGGTTTGCACCTCAGCCAAGAAACCCCCTGCCAACATGAGGTCAAAGCGTTGTGCAATGCGTGCATGCAGCCACGCACGGTTTTCTGGTTCTAACGAAAGCAGAGGCATGTTTAGCCCCGGTTGGGAGGCGCGTGTGGCATCAGCTTGTGCAAACCATTGCGACAAAGCTTTGCCGCTGACACGCCACACCTCCAGCGCACGCGAGATGCGCTGGGCATCGTTGGGTGCCAAGCGTGCGGCGGTGATGGCGTCGACCTTGGCCAACTCGGCATGCATGGCAGGCCAGCCCAAGGCGAGTGCTTGTTGTTCAATCTCTGCGCGCAGCTCGGGTTGGGCGGTGGGTAAGTCGTCAATGCCATCGCGCAAGGCTTTGAGGTAAAGCATGGTGCCGCCCACTAACAGGGGCAGCTTGCCGCGTGCGCGTATGTCGGCCATCAAGCGGTTAGCATCGCGCGCAAATTCTGCCGCGCTGTAGGCGTGCAATGGATCGCGAATGTCAATCAGGTGGTGGGGCACTTGTGCGAGTTCATCCGCACTGGGTTTGGCGGTGCCAATGTCCATGCCTTGATAGACCAGGGCTGAGTCCACACTGATGATTTCAATGGGCCACTGTCGGGCCATGGCCAAAGCTGCGGCAGTTTTACCGCTGGCGGTGGGGCCTACCAAAGCGATGGCGTCGACCGTCCACCCAAGTGCGCACCTTGAGGTGTCAGTCACGCGGGCCTCCACGACGCAGCACCAGCAACCAAGCGGAGAGTGCCGTGATGACCGACCAAAATCCAATGCTCTGCGCCATGGGGAGTGCCGAACCGTCTTTTGCAACGCCCAGCCAAAGACCCGTGGCAAATGCTGTGGCCATCATCAAGAAACCACCCAAGGCCGAGGCGGCCCCAGCTGCTTTTGGGAACGGTCCCACAGCCCCGCTTTGACCGCAAGACTGGTGAATGCTATGCGCCAAGATGAATAAATAAAAAGGGCCCATCAAGCTCAGCACGCTTTGCCAACCCAGCCAAGCATGGATGGCCATCAAGCCCCCACCCACGAGGCTAAACATACCGCCAATCGCGACCGTGTATGTCACGCCAAAACGCGCCAATAAACGTCGACACAGCACGGTGCCTAGCAAATAGGTGAAAGACATTGAAAACAGCAGCAATCCATATTCCCAACGCGCCAGGCCCAACAAATCGATGAAGACAAATGCAGAAGAAGCTAAAAAAGTGAATAAGCCACCATAAGAGCCAATGGACACACAAGAGAACGCAACGAAAGTGGGGTGACGAAGAATCTGCCACCAGGTTTTTGCCAAAACCTTGATCTGCAGCGCGTCTGGATTTTTCCGGTGCACGGTTTCCTTGAAAAGCAATGCAACCATGATCCAAGTGATTGCCCCAAAGCTCATCACTAAACTCAAAGCAGCATGCCAACTCCATAGGTCTGTCAGCAAACTGCCCAAAGGTGCGCTGGCACAGGCTAAAAAGCCCAAACCGGATAGGGCTTTGGACATCACGCCGGCCCCCGTTTCAGGTGTGTAGAGGTCTCGCACAATGGCGCGCGCGCACATCACCACAGCGCCCATGGCGGCACCTTGCAGGGCGCGCCACACGATCAGCTCTTGCATGCTGCTGGCCATCACGCAGCCAAGTCCAGCCAAGGTGAAAGCGCCAAGCCCCCACAGCAAAATAGGGCGACGACCAAAGCGGTCAGACAGAGGGCCCCAAACCAACTGCGAGGTGCCAAATGCCAACAGCAACGAGCTGAGGGTCAGTTGTACGTGTGAAAGCTCTGCGCCAAATTCGCTTTTGATCGC
>CANCGU010000048.1 GCA_947377705.1 Comamonadaceae bacterium | reverse complement strand
GCCCACGATGGCAGTCAACTGGCTAATGACGTTTGAGATATGCAGTCGCGGCTGGATATTGCGGTCCACCATCGGCAAGTAGTCCAGCTCAGGGGTCCACATCAGGTCTTCCACATAGCCAATCCAGCTGTGCGTGAGCAGATCCGACTTCTTGGTGATGGGAGGGTGTGCGTCTAGGTAGCTTTGACTGGCATAAATACCTAAGCCGAAGTCGACCAGGGGACGTGCATACACCCGACCTTGGCTGGGGCGAGCCATGCTGACGGCAATATCGGCTTCTCGTTTGGACAGGCTAAATGAACGAGGGTTTGCGACCAGCTCAATGTTCAGGTCAGGATGCTTTTGCCCCAGCAGCGCCAACTGTGGTGCTAAGAAATAGGTGCCGAAGCCTTCTGGGGTGCCGATCCTAACGTTGCCGGTTAGGTGCGAGGTTTCCGCATGTAGCCTCACGCCCATTCGTACCGTGAGTGATTCGATTTCTTCTGCGTCGCCAAGCAATGCTTCGCCTTCGGGCGTCAGCACAAATCCCACAGGCCGCCGCTCAAAGAGTTTGACCTGCATCGCGTCTTCGAGCGCGCTGATTCGGCGGCTCAGCGTGGAGTGATCTACCCCCATGCGCCTCGCCGCGACAGTCAGCCGACCTGTACGGGCCATGGCCAGAAAGGATTGCAAGTCGTTCCAGTCGAATCTACTCATGTGAATTTATGCACAGGCAAGTTGAGAAAATACCCATGTTATTGCAAAAAATTATGGTTTAAATTCGTTTCAGAGTTGCATCATGCCCACATGACAAGGGTCATGCAGACCCTCCAAAACCACCTAAGACGATACCCAAGGAGATAAAAATGTCATTGATTCAGAAACTCAAGGCGCGAGCTGTGGAAGGCCGTCCGGTTCGCGTTGCGGTGATTGGTGCCGGTAAATTCGGCTCGATGTATCTGTCGCAGGCCCCTCGCACGCCTGGCATTCATTTGGTGGCGGTGGCAGACCTGTCACCAGATCGAGCGCGGGCATCTTTGGCGCGTGTGGGCTGGGAGTCGCTCCGCTTTGCAGCGACCTCTTTGGCGCAGGCCGCCAAGGATGGCAGCACGTTCATCACCGACGACGCCCCTTCCATGATCGGTAGCGATTTCGTGGACATCGTGATCGACGCCACGGGAAGCCCCGCCGCGGGAATCGCCCACGCCCTGTTGTGTTGCGAACACCGCAAGCACATCATCATGGTCAATGTGGAGGCCGATGTGCTCGCGGGCCCTTTGTTGGCGCGCCGAGCCAAAGAGGCCGGCATCATCTACTCGATGGCCTCAGGCGATCAACCCGCACTCATTGCCGAGTTGGTTGATTGGGCGCGAACCATCGGTATGGAGGTGGTGTGCGCGGGCAAAGGCACAAAGTACCTGCCGATTTATCACAATAGCACGCCCGATACGGTTTGGGGCCACTATGGGTTCAGTGATGAACAAGTCGCGGGTGGCGATTTCAATGCCCAAATGTTCAATAGCTTTCTCGACGGCACCAAGTCCGCGCTTGAAATGGCCGCCGTCGCCAACGGCTGTGAACTCACACCGCCTAAAGATGGCCTGTATTTCCCACCTTGTGGTGTGGACGACCTGCCACACCTCCTGCGCCCTTGTTCGGACGGCGGCATTTTGGCGCAAAAAGGGACGGTGGAAGTGGTCTCTTCGATCGAGCGGGACGGCCGCCCAGTCTTCCGCGATTTACGCTGGGGGGTGTATGCCGTTTTTGAGGCCCCCAGCAAATACGTGATGGATTGCTTCCAGCAATATGGTCTCAAAACCGATTCAACGGGTCAATATGCAGCCATGTACAAGCCTTACCACCTGATTGGTTTGGAGCTGGGTATTTCTGTCGCCAGCATCGCGGTACGCCAAGAGGCCACGGGTGCTACCGGCGAGTGGCGAGGCGATGTGGGGGCGACAGCCAAACGTCAACTCAAGAAAGGCGAGAAGCTCGACGGCGAGGGCGGTTTCACTGTTTACGGCAAGCTGATGCAAACCGCAGACTCTCTGCGCATGAATGCCTTGCCGATTGGTTTGGCGCACAACATGGTTCTCAAACGCGACATTGCCGAAGGGGAAGTGGTGACTTGGAATGACGTGGTGTTTGATGCAACTCAACAAGCCGTGGCTTTCCGGCGCGAGCAAGAGGCAGTCTTTCGCAAAGAAATGTCATTGCGATGACTGGGTGTGAGGTGTCAAATCAAGGGCCTCAGGGCTTGCGCTGTTTGTTGGAGTAACGCCAACCAGCGCGTTGCCAATTCGGGTGTATGGGAGGCCGCGCCAGAACGCACCAAGTTCAATGCCGCGACCGTGTCACCTCGCTCATTGCGCAGCGGAACGGCTAAGGCATCTACGCCCAGTTCATGCTCTTGATCTGCCAAGCAATAGTCCTGCTTGGCGACTTGTTTGAGCTTTTTCACCAAGTCTTGAGCTTGGGTGGCTGTGTTGGCGGTTAAACGGCTCAGAGGATTCGTTTGCATCCATGCTTGCAGTTGTGCAGGGGCTAAATTTGCAAGTAGAACCTGCCCTGTGGAGGTCGCGTGCGCGGGTAGCCGTGTGCCAACGTGCAGTCCGTAAGCCAGTACGTTGTGGCTTGCTTTGGCAGGCAAGTCTGGTCCTTGCCAAATGCCGCGTGCCACGATGATCACCGCATCGTTTTGCAGCACAGCCACAGAACACGACAGCTGCGTGGCCAAGCTCAACTGGTGCAGGGTCGGTTGCACGGCCCGAGGCAATCGCGCACCCGACAAATAGCTGCCAGCAAATCCAAGCACTTTGGCTGACAGCCAGTAGTACTGGCCATCTGTTTCCAAATATCCTAGATGCGTTAAGGTCAGCAAATGCCTGCGTGCGGCAGCACGCGTCAGTCCCGTTCGCTGTGCGGTGAGGGTGGCATTGAGGCGCTGGCGTTCTGTGTCGAAACTCTCCAATACAGCCATGCCTCGGGCCATGCCTTCAATCCAGTCTGCTTTGTTCATGGTGTTTGAGGAGTGAATGTAGGTTGCGCGATCATCGTGCAACTATTCTATTCATCGCGCAGCATTCGGGTTTGGAATTTGCACTAGATCAAATCGGCCTTTAATCTCGCTGCACTTCTACAGATAAGGATTTGAGACATGCGTACACAAGTCGTGATTGTTGGTGCAGGCCCCTCGGGCTTGTTGTTGGGTCAGCTCTTGCACAAGGCGGGCGTGGATGCCGTGATTCTGGAGCGCCAAAGCCCAGACTATGTGTTGGGCCGCATACGTGCCGGTGTGCTCGAGCAAGTCACCTTGGACGTGTTGGCGCAAGCGGGCGTAGACCAACGTATGAACAAAGAGGGTTTGGTGCACACCGGCTTTGATTTGTTGTTTAAAGGCGAGCGTCACCGCATTGATTTGGCAGGCCTCACAGGCGGTCAAAAAGTGATGGTTTACGGTCAAACCGAAGTGACCCGCGATTTGATGGATGCGCGCCTTGCCGCAGGCTTGACCACCGTCTACGAAGCGGGCGACGTGCAAATTCACGACTTTGACAGCAACCACCCCAGCGTTAGTTACACCAAGGACGGCCAAAGCCACACCATCTCTTGCGACTTCATTGCGGGTTGTGATGGTTTCCACGGCGTGTGCCGCGCCAGTGTGCCGCGCAAGTCGATCCAAGAATTTGAGAAGGTGTATCCCTTCGGTTGGTTGGGCGTTTTGTCAGACACCCCACCCGTGCATGAAGAACTGATTTATGCGAACAGCCCCCAAGGTTTTGCACTGTGCTCACAGCGCAGCCTGACGCGCAGCCGCTATTACCTGCAAGTGCCATTGACCGACAAAGTCGAGCAGTGGAGCGATGACGCGTTTTGGGGTGAGTTGCGCAACCGCCTAGACCCAGAAGCCCGTGAGAACTTGGTGACAGGCCCGAGCATCGAAAAGAGCATTGCACCGTTGCGTAGCTTTGTGACCGAACCCATGCGCTTTGGCACCTTGTTCTTGGCCGGTGATGCCGCCCACATCGTGCCGCCTACGGGCGCCAAAGGTTTGAACTTGGCGGCCACGGATGTGAAGTATCTGTCCGACGCTCTCATTGAGGCATGTGTTGAAAAATCACACGCTGGCATTGATCACTACTCCACCCGCTGCTTGGCGCGCATTTGGCGTGCCGAACGGTTCTCGTGGTGGTTCACCAGCTTGATGCACCGTTTCCCTGACCAAGGTGAGATTGGTCAGAAGTTCCAAGAGGCTGAGTTGGACTACCTCATTCACAGTGAGTCTGGTTCACGCACAGTGGCTGAAAACTATGTGGGCTTGCCACTGAATTTCGGCGAATAAACCCATCAGGCATTGTTTTAACAACTGTTGATGTGAAATTACTTCACGGGCAACATGTGTTGGGCAAAGAACGCCTTGAGTTCATCGCGTGCGCTGAGTGGGAAGACGCCTGAAACATACTGGTCAGGACGTACAACGACGATGGCACCATCTCTATGGATTTCGCGGTCACGGAAAATGTCACGTCCATGACCTGCTGCAAAAATTTGGTTGACATCGATGAGGCCAAAGGGTGTCTTGGTGGGTTTGAATACTGCAGGCACATTGCCTGGTTCAACCTCGGTGTAGTCTTGTTGGTAGATCACCTTGGTGTCGAAGATGGCATCCGTGTCTCCATCCTTCGGTGTGTACTTGACGCGGGGTGACTCTGTGTCGTTTTCCCACCATTGTGCGAAGTCCGCCGTCACTGTGCCGGAGGCCGCGGGTGCTGCACCATCAGCGAACACATAAACACGCCAGCGACCATCGGCCTCATGCAAGTGACCAATTTGACGCCAGCGGTTGTCGGCGCGCCGCATCACCTCGGTTGATTTGAAACGTTTGCCAATCGGAAAACCCGTTGCTAAATGTTGGTGTTCAAGGCCTGCAACGATTTGATTCTTTGGGTACTGTGTCATGAAACCCATTGGAAACTCAATCGTTTTTTCGTACCAACGCGCCAAGTCTTGCGGGTCATCCCATTCTTCGACGGGGCGGGCCATGAGTGTGGACCACTCTTTGTCGAAGTTGATGAGGTCTTGTGCGATCACACGACGTTCGGCCGAATACGTGTCAAGCAGTGACTCGGGTGCACGGCCTTCAAGTACCGCAGCGAGTTTCCAAGACAGATTCCAGCCGTCTTGAATCGACACATTCATGCCTTGGCCTGCCTTGGCCGAGTGTGTGTGGCAAGCATCGCCCATGATGAAAGCGTGAGGATGCTGCTTGCCAACGTGTTCAGTGGGAACGTTGTCAAAGCCGGTTGTTACGCGGTGCGCGACTTCGTAGACCGACCACCAAGCAATGCTCTTCACATCTAGGGTGTAAGGGTGCAGGATCGCATTGGCGCGACGGATGATTTCATCAAGGCTGGTGTTGCGGATTTCGCCAGCATCGTTCTCGTCGAGGTTGCCGAGATCGACGTACAAGCGTGAGAGGTAGCCTCCTTCGCGCGGGATCAATAGGATGTTGCCAGCGCTATGTGACTGAATGGAGCACTTGACTTGGAAGTCGGGGAAGTCTGTGTTGCACAACACGTCGATCACGCCCCATGCATGCAAGGAGGCATCGCCTTCTAATTTGTGTCCGAGCGCGGTACGAACGGCACTGCGTGCACCATCACCACCGACCAAATATTTCGCACGCACGGTGCGCACTTCACCCTTGCGTGGGCCTGCAACATATTGAATGCGTGCAGCCACCGGATATTCATGACGCTCGTCAATTTCTAGGTCAAGAAAATCAACACCGTAATCGGGCACGACCCTGCCAGGCGCTTGCGCTGCATAGCCCAAGAAGTAATCTAAGACGCGCGATTGGTTCACATAGATATGTGGAAATTCGCTCACACCATGTGCATCGTCAGGGACGCGCGAGACCCGCACGATGTTTTCGGGGATCTTTTCGTCGGGCTTCCAAAAGCACATCTCAACGTTGCGGTAAGCCTCATCCACGATGGCGTTTGCAAAGCCAAATGCTTGGAAAGTTTCGACTGAACGAGCTTGAATACCATCCGCTTGTCCTTGTGTCAGCCGACCTTCACGCTTTTCAATGGCACGCACATGGATGCTGGGGAAATGCGACAGCTGCGCAGCAACAGTCACGGCGGCAGGACCTGTGCCAACAATGAGCACATCCATCTCGTCAGGAATTTCGGTGGGGCGGTTGAGGCCGCAGCCAGCGGCCGGTTTGATGCGGGGATTTTCTGAAACGTAGCCGCGGTGATGGAACTGCATGAAAGGTCTCCTTGTCTCTATAATTGCAACATAACATCAAATATAGAGATATCTTAACCGGGGCGTGTAATGAAAAGCAAGCATTCAATGGGTGACCAGATGGCAAAACTTCAAACTGTGAATTCGCGTGAACTCAAGGCCGAGGGAGGCTCTCAGACTTTGGCGCGAGGCCTTGCTGCGCTAGAAATCATTGGCAGCGTGCCTGAGCCCATCAGCGTTGCGACGCTGTCGCAGGAGTTGAAAATTCACCGCTCCATGGGGTATCGCCTCGTCAAGACGCTGGAACAGAGTGGTTTTGTCGAGCGCGATGTGTCGGGTGGACTCATCGTCGGTTCTAAGCTGGCCATCCTTGCGCGCGGCGTTGCCAAAGATTTACGTTCGGCAGCAGCCCCTGAACTAGCCGCCATAGCAGAAGCGCTTGAGATGACCGTTTTTTTGGTGGCCTATGACGGTGAATTCGCCGTGACATTGAGCAGTGCAGAACCCAAAAACTTAGAGACAACCTTGGGCAAGAAACCGGGCAGCCGACATGCCGTGGGGCAGGGCGCGCCGGGCAAGGTGATTCAGTCGCTGTTAAAGCCAAAAAAATTCCCGCCGCAACCCTTTGAGGTGAGTGAAAACGAGGTGATCCATGGCATTGCGTCCATCGCTGTGCCGCTGCATCTCTCCAGTGGTCAACCCGCAGCGATTGCGGTGCTTTATATACCGCACAAGGTGAATGAGGCCAAGGTGGCCAAGGTGCTCACGACGGCAGCAAGCCGCATTTGCGCGGTGATGGGCTAATTGTTAGTCGCCGATTTCTTCGTGGCTATCGAGGTTTTGCAGCAAGGTGTCGAGCGTGTCATACACCTGTTGCAACTGCTTGACGCCCACTTTTTTTTCGAGCTCTAAGTATTCGCGCTCGATGATGGGGGCAATGCTTTTTCCCAATTTTTTCGTGGCTGCTGTGACAGTCACTTTGACGCGCCGCTGATCGTGCTCCATACGCTCGCGTTTGATCAACCCCGCCTCTTCCATGCGCATCAGCACCCCGGCAATGCTGGGGCTGGAAATCAAGCAACGCTCGCACAACTGACGAGGCTCCAAACCATCTTCGTCCAACAGCACACGCAGAATTCGCCACTGCTGCTCGGTCACGCCGTGCTGATTCAGCACAGGGCGAAAACGGCTCATCAAGGCTTCCCTTGATTGCAGGAGGAGGTGGGGCAAATTCTTATGCCGAAGCGGACTTTTCATAGGTTTAATCAAGGTTGAGCGTTCGAACTGTACCGAATTCAAAGCGCGCCGGAATATTAGGCTGAGGACAATCTAGGGATAACACCGATGAAAATTCATCCAAGATGATTTGACTTACTAACAAGTGAGTGTTTAAATTACGTACATGTTAGCAAAATGCATCACCTCAAAGAATTGACCATGTCAAATGTTTTTCAAATGCCCCACGGGGGCACTGTGTACGGCACATTGCTGAACCATCGCGAAGCCTTGGCGGCTTTGGGTGATCAGGTGAATGCGGCACCCTACAAAGCGCCACCCAAAGCGCCGATTCTGTATATCAAGCCGCGCAATACCTGGGCTCACAATGGCGATGCAGTGGTGGTGCCATCGGATGCACCCGAGCTGCAAATGGGAGCGACGTTGGGGCTGGCCATCGGCCGCGTAGCTTCTAACGTGAGCTTTGCGGATGCATTGAACCACGTTGCTGGTTATGTGGTGTTGAACGACATCAGCGTGCCGCATGACTCGTTTTATCGCCCCTCCATGCGTTTCAAATGCCGAGATGGTTTTTGCCCCATGGGCGCCTTTGTACCGCGTGCGGCTGTGGCTAACCCTGATGGACTTGCCGTGACGGTGGCGATTGATGGTGTGGTGGTGCAACAAACGGATACGGGTGGTCGCATTCGATCGGTGGCTCAGTTGTTGGTCGATGTCACAGAGTTCATGACCTTGCATCCGGGCGACATCCTCAGCATTGGGGTGTCTGCCCATTCCCCGCTCGCCCATGCCGGTCAACGCGTGACGATCACGGTAGATGGCGTGGGGCAACTTGAAAATACCTTGGTGTCGGAGGAGTTGGTATGAAGCGCGCTCAAGTCGCTTATGGCGGCGCCATTCATGAAGCCTACGAACACCCTGCAGGGTTGAAGTTGGCCGACGGTCGCGTGGTTGCTGAAGATGCTGTGGTTTGGTTGCCTCCTTTTGAGGTGGGCACCATCATCGCTCTGGGGTTGAACTATGCAGACCATGTGAAAGAACTCTCCAAAGAGTTGACAGTCACCGCCAAAGACGAGCCTCTGGCTTTTCTCAAAGGTCGCAGTTCTTTGATTGGTCATCGCGCACAAACCCGTCGCCCTGAAGGCGTTGCCTTTATGCACTACGAGTGTGAGTTGGCCGTCGTCATTGGTAAAACGGCCAAGAACGTCAAACGTGCAGACGCGATGCAATACGTCGCAGGCTACACCGTGGCCAACGACTACGCGATCCGCGACTACTTAGAAAACTACTACCGCCCCAACTTGCGCGTGAAAAACCGCGATGGTGGCACAGTATTGGGTCCTTGGTTTGTGGATGCCGCAGATGTGGCTGATCCGCATGCCTTGTCGCTGCGCACGCTGGTCAACGGCGCGGTCACACAACAAGGCAACACCGCTGATTTGATTTCGGATATTCCTGCCTTGATTGAATACTTGAGCGGCTTCATGACGCTCAACCCAGGAGACGTGATCCTGACGGGAACGCCTGATGGCGTTGTCAACGTCAACGTCGGCGATGAAGTGGTCACCGAAATCGATGGCATCGGTCGTTTGGTCAACACCATTGTGGCAGATGCCACGTTTGGCCGTTAATTTTTTGGATGTAGGAGAAGCATATGCGTATCGAACACTTGATCAACGGCAAAGCCGTCAGCGCCAACCAGTACTTTGAAACTGTGAACCCAGCGACACAAGAGGTCTTGGCTGAAGTCGCCAGCGGAACCTCCGTGGAAGTCAATGCTGCCGTGCAAGCTGCCAAAGATGCATTTCCAGCCTGGGCTGCACGCCCTACGACTGAGCGCGCAAAAATCATGCGCAATCTGGGTGACTTGATTGCCAAGCACGTTCCCGAGATCGCACAAGCCGAAACCAAAGATACGGGGCAAACCATCAGCCAAACAGGCAAACAGTTGGTGCCGCGTGCGGCCGATAACTTTTACTACTTTGCCGAAATGTGCACGCGTGTGGATGGACATACTTACCCAACACCCACGCATTTGAACTACACCTTGTTCCATCCCGTGGGTGTGTGCGCCCTGATTTCACCTTGGAACGTGCCGTTCATGACGTCCACTTGGAAAGTCGCACCTTGCTTGGCATTTGGCAACACGGCTGTGTTGAAAATGAGCGAGTTGTCGCCTTTGACGGCGGCGCGCTTGGGTGAGCTGGCACTTGAGGCCGGTGTGCCCGCCGGTGTGCTGAATGTGGTTCATGGTTATGGCAAAGAGGCTGGCGAGCCGCTATGCGCGCACCGCGATGTGCGTGCCATTTCTTTCACGGGTTCCACCGTGACGGGCAATCGCATTGTGCAAGCTGCGGGTCTTAAAAAGTTCAGCATGGAACTCGGCGGCAAGTCACCGTTTGTGATTTTTGAAGATGCTGATCTCGATCGCGCTTTGGATGCTGCTGTCTTCATGATCTTCAGTAACAACGGCGAGCGCTGCACAGCGGGCAGCCGTATCTTGGTTCAGAAAAGTATTTATGCAGATTTCGCTGCGAAATTTGCCGAGCGTGCAAAGCGTATCGTGGTGGGTGACCCCTTGGACGATAAAACCATCATTGGTCCCATGATCAGCCAAGGTCATTTGGCCAAGGTGCGCGGCTATATCGAGTTGGGCGCGAAAGAGGGGGCTTCAATTTTGTGCGGTGGGTTGGATGCACCCGATTTGCCCGCACATTTGCAAAAAGGCAATTTTGTTCGCCCCACTGTGTTTGCCGATGTGGACAACCGCATGCGCATTGCGCAAGAAGAAATTTTTGGCCCCGTGGCGTGTTTGATTCCCTTCACAGACGAAGCCGATGCCATTCGCCAAGCCAACGACATTGAATACGGTTTGTCCAGCTATGTGTGGACCGAGAACATTGGCAAAGCGCACCGTGTGGCCGCCGCCATTGAAGCGGGTATGTGTTTTGTAAATAGCCAAAACGTGCGCGATTTGCGTCAGCCTTTTGGCGGCACCAAGGCCAGCGGTACAGGCCGCGAAGGCGGCACATGGAGCTACGAAGTGTTTTGCGAACCTAAGAACGTGGCTGTGTCGATGGGCAGTCACCACATTCCACACTGGGGAGTTTGATCATGGGCCAACTCGCATTAGCCGCCAAAATCACCCACGTACCCAGCATGTACCTGAGCGAGCAGCCAGGTCCGCGCTTTGGCACTCGTCAAAGCGCCATTGATGGCCACAAAGAAATCAGCCGTCGCTGCCGCGACATGGGTGTGGACACCTTGGTGGTGTTTGACACGCACTGGCTGGTTAATGCGAATTACCACATCAACTGCGCGCCACATTTCAAAGGCAACTACACCAGCAACGAGTTGCCCCACTTTATTCACCACATGGCATTCGAGGCGCCAGGCAATCCCGAGCTGGGCCATCTGCTCGCCAAGGTTGCCAACGAGCAGGGGGTGGAAACGTTGGCGCACGACAACACGACGCTGGACCCCGAGTACGGCACGCTGGTGCCCCTGCGCTACATGAACGAAGACCAGCACTTCAAAGTGGTGTCGGTCTCGGCGCTGTGCATGGTGCATTACCTGAACGACAGCGCCCGTCTGGGTTGGGCCATGCGCGAAGCCGTAGAAAAGCATTACGACGGCAAGGTGGCTTTTTTGGCCAGCGGTTCACTCAGCCATCGTTTTGCCCAAAACGGTTTGGCACCAGAGTTTGCGCACAAGATTTGGAGTCCCTTTCTCGAGCAGCTCGACAAGCAAGTGCTTCAAATGTGGCACAACCGCGAATGGAAAGCCTTTTGCGAGATGCTGCCTGAGTACGCCAGCAAAGGCCACGGCGAAGGCTTCATGCACGACACGGCCATGTTGATGGGTTCACTCGGATGGACGGCCTATGATGGTGGTGCAGACCTTGTGACGCCCTACTTTGGCGCGAGCGGCACAGGCCAGCTCAATGCCATTTTTGATGTGACACCGCAAGACGGCGCGCAGGTGCCCAAGGCTGTGGCCAGCAGCGCGGATGGCTACACCGCCATCAGTTCACGTCTGTGATGTTTGCGAGTACCCCATGCCACACCTTGTGATTCTTTACACCGGCCAGCTCGATGCTGAAGTGAACATGACGACTTTGTGCCGTCAAATGGCCGACGCCATGTTGACAGTGAAAGACGAAACCGACAAACAAGTGTTCCCCACAGGTGGCACACGCGTGTTGGCCTATCCAGCGCCGCACTATGCCGTGGCCGATGGTGGCGCAGCGGGCCAAGCTGCCGCGCAGTTTGAGGGCAACCCACACGGCGGCTCTGGCGACTATGCCTTTGTGTACCTCAACGTGCGCATGGGCAAAGGCCGAAGCGAAGCCACACAGCAGCGCGCTGGACAAACCTTGGTCGATGTGGCCAAGGCATTTTTTGCCCCCGTCATGGCCCAGCGTCACATCGGCATCACCTTGCAAATTGATGTAGGTCCCGAGGTGTTTGACGCCAAGCACAGCAATATTCATCCCTTATTTCAAAAGAACTGAGTCATGTCTGTTTTCAACGAAGCCCAAATTCAAGCGCTGGCGCAAGAGCTGCACCAGTCTGAAAAAACACGCGTGCAAATTGAGCACTTCTCCAAACGTTTTCCTGGCATGACCATCGAAGACGGCTACCGCATCAACCGTGCGTGGATGCAGCTGCAATACGCCGAAGGCCACCAAGTCATTGGTCACAAAATTGGCCTGACCAGCCGCGCCATGCAGCAAGCCAGTCAAATTGACGAGCCCGACTACGGCACCTTGCTGGACTTCATGCGTTACGAATGCTCGCCTGGTCAAGTGCTTGATATTCCCATGGGCAACTTCATCGCACCCCGTGTCGAAGTGGAGTTGGCGTTCATCTTGAAGAAAGATTTGCGCGGCCCCAATGTCACTGTCGAGCAAGTGTTGGATGCCACCGAGTACGTGACGCCTGCGATTGAAATCATCGACTCACGCATTGAGCAGTTTGACCGTCACACCCAAGTGATGCGCAAAGTGTTCGACACCATCAGCGACAACGCAGCCAACGCCGGCATCGTGCTGGGCGCTAAGCGCGTGGACCCACACACCACCAACTTACCGTGGTGTGGCGCGATTTTGCGTTTGAACACCGTGGTGGAAGAAACCGGTTTGGCTGCAGGCGTGCAAGGCCACCCCGCTGTGGGCATTGCTTGGTTAGCCAACAAGCTGGCACCTTGGGGTGAGTATTTAAAGGCGGGTGAAATCGTGTTGGCGGGTTCCTTCACCAAGCCCGTGCCCGCCAAAGCCGGTGACGTGTTTGATGCTGACTACGGTGATCTGGGTCAACTGCAATTTCGTTTTGTGTAAGGCGAGGCATCATGGAAATTACAAAAAACAAATTCCGCGACGCGCTCAAAGCAGGCCAAAGCCAAATTGGTTTGTGGGTAGGCCTTGCTAACGCCAATGTGGCCGAAGCCTTGGCGGGTTGTGGCTTTGATTGGCTGCTGCTTGATGGCGAACATGCCCCCAACGATGTACGCACCGTGCTGGAGCAACTGCGCGCCGTGGCGCCTTACCCTGTACATCCCGTCGTGCGCCCCGTGCAAGGCGATGTGGCACTCATCAAGCAGTATTTGGATGTGGGCGCACAAACCTTATTGGTACCCATGATTGACACGCCCGAGCAAGCGGCGTTGATGGTCAAGGCCATGCGCTACCCACCGCATGGTATTCGTGGTGTGGGTGCTGCCTTGGCGCGTGCATCGCGTTGGAACCAAGTGTCGGATTACCTGAAAAAAGCCGACGACGAAATGTGTTTACTTGTGCAAGCTGAAACCACCTTGGCTGTTCAGAACCTCAAAGCCATTGCGTCTGTCGATGGCGTGGACGGGGTGTTTTTTGGCCCTGCAGATTTGTCTGCCTCGATGGGCTACCGCGGCCAGCCTGCACATCCTGAAGTGGTGAAAACCATTTTGGAAGGCATCGCCACCGTGCGTGCGGCAGGTAAAGCACCTGGCATTTTGATGGCCGACCAAAAAATGGCAAACATGTATCTCGAAGCGGGTGCGCAATTCGTGGCCGTGGG
>CANCGU010000047.1 GCA_947377705.1 Comamonadaceae bacterium | reverse complement strand
ATGAACACATCCTCCCTCGTCCAGAAAGTCTGGAATTTTTGTCACACCCTTCGCGATGACGGTGTGGGCTATGGCGACTATTTAGAGCAGCTCACGTATTTGCTGTTTTTGAAGCTGGCGCATGAATACGCGCAAGAGCCGTACAACCGCGACACGAATATTCCAAAGGGCTATGACTGGGCCAGCCTCACGCCCAAGGTGGGCGAGCCTTTAGAGGCGCACTACCTCGCCACGCTGCACAAGTTGGGCAATGAGCCGGGCATGTTGGGTGCGATCTTCTTTAAAGCACAAAACAAAATTCAAGACCCCGCCAAGTTGTCGCGCTTGGTGCAGCTGATTGACGCGCAAAACTGGATCAGTTTGGATGCCGATACCAAGGGCGACTTGTACGAAGGCCTGCTGCAAAAGAACGCCGAAGACACTAAGAGTGGTGCGGGCCAATACTTCACACCGCGTGTGCTGATTGACGCCATGGTGGCTTGTGTGCGCCCCGAACCCATGAAGACCATTGCCGACCCTGCCTGCGGCACGGGCGGATTTTTCTTGGGTGCGTATCACTGGCTCACACGCCCCGGCACAAAGCTGGACAAGCGCCAAAAAGAGTTTTTGCGTGACAAGACGTTTGTGGGCAACGAGATCGTGCCCAACACCCGCCGCATGTGTTTGATGAACTTGTTCTTGCACAACATTGGCGAGCTAGACGGCGAGCTTTTAGTAGACCGCTCAGATGCGCTGATTACCGAGCCCAAGCAGAAGGTGGACTACGTGCTGGCCAACCCGCCCTTCGGCAAGAAGAGCAGCATGACCATCACCAATGAAGAGGGTGAAGAAGACAAAGAAGCGCTGACCTATGAGCGCCAAGATTTTTGGGAAACAACATCCAACAAACAGCTCAACTTTTTGCAGCACATCGTCAGCATGCTGAAGGTGGGTGGCCAAGCCGCCGTGGTGCTGCCAGACAACGTGTTGTTTGAAGGTGGTGCGGGCGAGAAGATTCGCCGCAAGCTGATGGAAAACTGCGATGTGCACACCATCCTGCGTTTGCCCACGGGCATCTTTTACGCGCAGGGTGTGAAGGCGAACGTGGTGTTTTTTGATGCCAAGCCCAAAGACGGCAACACGCACACCAAAGGCGTATGGTTTTATGACTTGCGTACAAACAAGCATTTCACGCTGAAGACGCGCACGCTCAAGTTAGACGACTTGCAAGACTTCATCACTTGCTACAACCCCGAAAACCGCCATGAGCGTGTGGCGAATGAGCGCTTTAAGTACTTCACTTATGAAGAGCTGATGGCCCGCGACAAAGCGAGCTTAGATATTTTCTGGCTCAAGGACGACAGCCTAGAAAACCTAGACGACTTGCCGCCGCCCGATGTGTTGCAACAAGAAATCATCGACCACCTAGAAGCAGCGCTGGCAGCGTTCCGCGATGTGGCTGAGAGCTTGCCTGTCCGTGCGGTGTAAAGCTGTGCGCGCTTAGCGCAACACCGGCCAAGTGCTGGTGAACTTAGCCCGCTTGGTCGCAAAAAACGCTTTCACGTTCCGCACATTCGCATCCTGCGTGAGCAGTCGTTGCGTGATGGCTAGGTAGTCGGGCATGTCTGCTGCTTGCACCACCAGCACAAAGTCAGGTCCGGGCGACACCCGCCAACATTGCTGCACGGCGTCGTCTGCCACCGCGCGTTGTTCGAAGGCATCTAGGTGTTCTGCGCCTTGCGCGTCTAGCGTCACTTCCACCAAAGCGGTCAGGCCGTGGCCCAGCGCCTCGCCCAATTTGTCTGAACTCAGCACCGCAATTTGCCGCTCAATCCAACCCTCATCCGTCAGCCGCTTGACGCGGCGCAGGCAGGTGGGCGGCGAAATCTTGAAGCGCTCAGCCAAGGCCACGTTGCTCAGGGTGGCGTCGTGCTGCAAGGCGTCGAGCAGCTGCACATCGGTCTGATCTAGAAATTCTTGTTTCATAAATTCAATTTATTTGAAATTAAATTCAAAATTAAGTAATGCATGGAATTTTCATTCAAATAAATCAAAAAATAAAGAAGAAATTTCTTTTTGTGGCGCCTAATATGTGGGCAACCCAATTTAGGAGTGCTCTTCATGTGTGGCATCGTCGGCGCTGTTTCTACCCGCAACATCGTTCCCATCCTCGTGCAAGGCTTGCAGCGCTTGGAATACCGTGGCTATGACTCTTGCGGCGTGGCGGTGCACTCGGCCAGCCTCGGCGCTAAGCAGGGTGGCTTGCAACGTGCACGCAGCACGGCCCGCGTGTCTGAGCTGATGGACCAAGTCAAGGCCGACCACATCGAAGGCGGCATTGGCATTGCGCACACACGCTGGGCCACGCACGGTGCGCCTGCGGTGCACAACGCGCATCCCCACTTCAGCCACGGCACGGGGGCTGGCGCGGGTGAGCACAAAGCAGGCCAGAACGGGAAAGTCGCCCCGAACAAGCCGGGGCGGGTGGCCTTGGTCCACAACGGCATCATCGAAAACCATGACGAGCTGCGTGCAGCCTTGCAAGCCAAGGGCTATGAGTTTTTAAGCCAAACCGACACCGAGGTCATTGCCCACTTGGTCGACAGCCTCTACAACGGCGATTTGTTTGAAGCGGTCAAAGCCGCCATTGTTCAGCTGCACGGTGCTTATGCCATTGCCGTGTTTCACAAAGACGAGCCACACCGCGTCATCGGCGCACGCGCGGGCTCGCCACTCATTTTGGGCGTGGGCAAAGCACACAGCGAAACTTTCCTCGCCAGCGATGCCATGGCCTTGGCTGGCGTGACTGACCAAATCGTGTACCTCGAAGAGGGCGATGTGGTGGACATTCAAATTGGCAAATACTGGGTGCAAGACCGCCACCACAAAGCCGTCACCCGCGAAGTTAAAACCGTGCAAGCGCATAGCGGCGCGGCAGAGCTGGGCCCCTACCGCCACTACATGCAAAAAGAAATCTTCGAGCAGCCGCGTGCGATTGCCGACACGCTCGAAGGCATCGAGGGCATCACACCCGAGTTGTTTGGCAACGGCGCTTACTCGGTGTTCAAAGCCATCGACAACGTGCTCATCCTCGCCTGCGGCACCAGCTACTACAGTGGCTGCGTGGCCAAGTATTGGATAGAGGCGATTGCCAAAATTCCTTGCCAAGTGGAAATTGCCAGCGAGTACCGCTACCGTGAATCGGTGCCCAACCCCAATACCTTGGTCGTCACCATCAGCCAGTCGGGCGAGACGGCCGACACTTTGGCCGCACTGCGCCACGCGCAAGGTTTGGGCATGGACAAAACGCTCACCATTTGCAACGTGTCCACCAGTGCCATGGTGCGCGAGTGCAAGTTGGCCTACGTCACCCGCGCAGGCGCAGAGATTGGCGTGGCGTCCACCAAGGCTTTCACCACACAGCTGGCGGGTTTGTTCTTGCTCACCTTGGCTTTGGCGCAAACCAAAGGCCGTTTGACAGACGAGCAAGAGGATGCGCACATCAAAGACATGCGCCACTTACCCGCCGCCTTGCAAGCCGTGCTGGCGCTAGAGCCGCAACTCATCGCTTGGTCACAAGAATTTGCCAGCAAAGAAAACGCTTTGTTCTTGGGCCGTGGCACGCACTACCCCATCGCGCTGGAAGGCGCGTTGAAACTCAAAGAAATCACCTACATCCACGCCGAGGCCTATGCCGCAGGTGAGTTGAAGCACGGGCCCCTGGCGCTGGTGACCAGCGCCATGCCCGTGGTGACGGTGGCACCTAACGACGCCTTGCTGGAAAAACTCAAGAGCAACATGCAAGAAGTGCGTGCCCGTGGCGGCGTGTTGTATGTGCTGGCCGATGGCGACACAAGAATAGAAAGCAGCGAAGGCGTGAACGTCATTCGCATGCCCGAACACTATGGCGTGCTCTCACCCATCTTGCATGTGGTGCCCTTGCAGCTGCTCAGTTATCACACGGCGTGTGCGCGTGGCACGGATGTGGACAAGCCGAGGAACTTGGCGAAGTCCGTAACAGTCGAATAAGCCAAGTTTCTAGGTTTAACTGGCGCTCACTGCGCCTCGATCTTGCGCTCAGCCACGATCTTGCTGAGCTGACGGATTTCGCCTTCTACGCGATTGCGAAACTCAGTGGGTGTGCTGGTCCGTGGGCTGCCGCCCCACTCGATCAGCTTTTGTTTGACGGCGGGTTGTTCCAGCACGGCGCGCAGTTCGCGGTTGAGTCGGTCCACCACGGCAGGTGATGTGCCCTTGGTGGTGGCGACGCCCAGCCATGAGTCGAACACGACGCCCGCAAAACTGTCGGCCACCGCAGGCACGCCCGGCAGGGCCTGTTGCCCTGCAGCCGCCGTGGTGGCCAAAACACGTACGCGGTTGTCCTTGAACAGCGGTGCTGTGGTGGTCATGGTGTCGATCATCACGTCCACTCGTCCGGCCAACAGTTCCATCATGGGGGCTGTGCCACCCCTGAAAGGCACATGCGTTGCTACGCCGCCGCTTTCGGCCATCAGCCATTCACCGAACAGGTGCATGGCCGTGCCTACGCCCACCGAGGTGTAGGTGTAGCGGTTGGGTTCGCTTTTGACGCGGGCGATGAAATCCTTGAATGAGGAGATCGGTGAATCGGGGCGCACGGACAGCGTCAGTGGGTAAGTGGTGACGGTGGAAACCCAGGCGAAGTCGTTGACCGCGTCAAAGGGCAGGTTCTTCTTCATGGCGGCATTGCTCGAATGCCCACTGGGCAAGAGCACCAGCGTGTAGCCGTCTGGCGCGGCTTTTGCCACCGCATCGGCAGCGATGTTGCCGCCCGCACCTGCACGGTTCTCGACCACCACCGGTTGACCCAGGCGCTCACCCAGTGGCGTGGCGATCAGGCGCGCCACCATGTCGCTGCTGCCACCAGGCGCAAAGCCCACCAGCAGCTTGATGGGGCGGGTGGGCCAGGTGTCCTGGGCCTGCACCGGGTTGATTGTCAAGGCCAGTGCAGCAACCAGTGTTTGGCCGAGACGTATGAGCGAGCGTTTCATGGTGTATCTCCGAAAAATAGGTTCAGGCAACGGACACGACTTTGCGCACCGCCAAGTCGGTGTGGTGGCTTGCCTCATGCGTCGTCACGGATGCCGTTGCGTAGCGTGCCAATGGCGTCCACTACGATTTCGCACACATCGCCGGGCTTCATGAAGACCTGTGGGTTGCGCTTGTTGCCCACGCCGCCTGGGGTGCCGGTCACGATCACGTCGCCGGGTGAAAGCGGAGTGAACGTTGAAATGTAGGCGATCTGACTTGGGATGCTGTGGATCATCTTGTCCGTCGTGGTGTCTTGCAGCACTTGGCCGTTGAGCACGGTCTGCAGGCGCATCACTTGGCCGGGTGCGATTTCGTCGCTGGTCACCATCCAGGGGCCAAAGCCGCCGGTTTTGTAGAAGTTTTTGCCAGGCGTCCACTGCGAGGTGGCCACTTGCCAGTCGCGCACCGAGCCGTCGTTGTAGCAGCTGTAGCCGGCGATGTGGTCCCACGCATCTTCTTCTTTGATGCGGCGACCTCCCTTACCGATGATGACGGCAATTTCGGCCTCGTAGTCCAGGCGGTGCGACTCGGGCGGGCGCACGATGTCTTGGCCGTGTGCCACTTGCGAGTCGGTCAGGCGCAGGAAGATTGTCGGCACTTCGGTAATTTCGCGACCAGTCTCGCGCACATGCTCGCCGTAGTTCAGGCCAATGCAAAAAATCTGACCGGGGTTGGGGATCACAGGTTGCAGCGTCAGTTGCGACAACTTAAGCGTGGGCTTGTTCGCCTGGGCCGCTTCAGCGGCAGCGCCCAACAGGTTCTTGGCGATCAGGGTTTTTAGATCGGGTGCCTGTGCGCCGAGGATGGGTGTGAGGTCAAGCACATCGTCGCCGCTGGCGACGCCGTAGGAGGGCACGCCCTGGTTCAAAAAGCTGAGGAGTTTCATGGTCGGTCTTTCTTCGTTGGAAGGTGAGAAAAAATCAGTGCAACCGCGCGGAAATTTCACGCGCGGCGCGCTGGATGAGGGGTATGAGTTTGGTTTGATCGATCACGGCCATGCGTTGCACCGTGGTGACGAGCGAGAGCGCACCAATGACCGTGTCATCAACCCGCTGCAGGGGCACAGCGATCGCCGCAAGATTGGCTTCCAGTTCGCCGTTGGAGAAATAAAAACCGTTCTTGCGAATTTGGCTGTAGTAGCGCCGAAAGCTGGGCCAGTCGGTGGGCAGGCCGGCAGCAGCCACTTCTGCCGCGTGAGTGTCGAGCAGTTTGTGTAGTTGCGGCGTGGGCAGGCCCGCCAAGATCACCTTCGGGGCGCCGCCCTGGAACAGCGGGCGTGGCCGCCCGCGTCCATAGCTCAGGTCGGCGGGGGCAGTGCCGTATTCGCGGTGGGTGTCGAGCAGCTGGTCGCCATACATGCTGGAGACCACGCTGTCGAAACCTGTCTGAGCAACCAGTTCCTTCATGAACGGGATGCCGCATTGCAGCACCGGGTCGGCCTGCCGAATGAAGTGGTCAAGCACAACAATGCGCGGCCCCAGCGTGAACTGCGCGTCCGGTCCTCGTTGCAGCAGTCCCGCATCGCTCAAGGTCTTGAGGTAGCGGTAGCTGGTGGGTAGCGACACGCCCAGTGTTTCGCTGATGTCCTCCGCACTCCAATGCAGGCGTTGCTCAGCAAAAAGATCGAGCACACCGAGCATGCGCGCTAGGCTAGAGTCGGCTTTGTCGGTCATGGGCAATTTAAAAACATCAATGGGCTAGGGCCGCCGTAGCGGGCAGCAAGGCACTGATGCTATCGAGGTCAGCTTGCGATTGCGCAACGCCCAAGATGTATCGGTCTGGGCGCAACAACACGGCACGCACACCTTGCTGTTGGAGCCACGCTTGCACCTCGGGGTCGCGAGCAGGCACCACCACCACGCCCTGCGCTTGCCAGCGGTTGCGGGTGTCCTCGCTCACGCCGTTCAACACTGCTTCGTCACCGATCACGGCAAATTTCAAGCCCAGCACGCGGTCCAGCAAACGACCATCGGCGAGCAGTGGCTGGGGGAAGACCTGTGCCACTGGGGCGCTGCCGCCTTGCCACATACCTGGGCCCAGACGCGGTGCCGGGAACTGGAAAATTTCGGGTTGGCCCGTTTTGAACTTCGCATCGCGTTCGCGAGCGGCTTCAGGATCAGTGGTCTGGATGATGTCGCCGAGCTTGACTGCTAAATCGATGAAAGCGTGCACATGCGGTGCGCGTTCGCTGCCGTAGCTGTCGAGCAGTGCGTCGTCTGCGCGTCCACGCATCACGGCTTCGAGTTTCCAAGCCAGATTGGACGCATCGCGAATGGCGGCGCACATGCCTTGACCCAGAAAGGGCGGTGTTTGGTGTGCTGCATCGCCAGCCAAGAATAGGTGCCCTTTGCGCCAATTTTCAGCGATCACCGAGTGGAAGGTGTAGATCACGGCGCGCTCGATGTCGGCCTGTTCTGGCGTGACCCATTTGCTCACCAGCTTCCACAGCGTTTCGGGCTGGACCAATTGTTCGGTGTCGTCGCCGGGCATGAGCATGATTTCCCAGCGACGGCGGTTGCCCGTGACGTTGCAATACGTCATGGGGCGCGTCGGGTCACAGTGCTGCACCGTGTGGTCGGGCAGGGTGGGCACGTCGGTCTTGAGGCGTACATCGAACACCAGCCAAGGCTGGTGTAGACCGAGGTCCATCATGGTGGTGCCGATGGCTTTGCGTACCATCGAGCGTGCGCCGTCGCAGCCGACGACATAGCGGGCCTGCACAGAATACGTGCTGTTGCTGTCTAAGTCTTTTACCTGCAGCGTGGCGTGTTCGCTGCTGTCTTCGATGGACGTCACCTCATGGCGCGTGCGCACCTGCACTTGCGGGTAGCGGCGCAGACCCTCACGCAGCACGGCTTCGAGTTCGGGTTGGTGGAAGTAATGGTTGTTCGCACACCCATGCGGGCCGCGCTCGCTGGTGCCGGCGCGGATCAATAGCGTTTCCCCTGCGGCGTTATTGAAGTACATGCCCTTGAGGCCGGGGCGCGAGATGGCTTCGACTTCGCGTCGTAGGCCCGCGGTCTCGAACACGCGCATGACTTCGCCATCAAAGTGGATGGCGCGCGGCAACGGGTAGATCTCGGCGTCGCGTTCAAGGACCAGCACCGACAGTCCATATTGGCCCAACAAATTCGCCAGCGTTGCACCCGCGGGTCCGTAGCCAATGATGGCTACATCAAACACGTTTTGGCTCATGCCTTGTACCCCATGAGTGCTTTCATTTCGGATACCCATTGGGCGCGACTGCGGAATTTCGGTCGACTGCGTGCCAGTGCCTCCGCAAAGGCCATCACGGCCTCATCGCTCTGGTCTAGGTCAATGGGTTCACGCAGCGGTTGTTCGCAGTACCAAGGCATGTCCATGAAAACTTCGAGCCGATTGCCTTCGGGATCGCGGAAATAAATTGACACCGCATTGCCATGCGTGGCGCAGACCAGTTCGGTCACATCGGGGTCAGCCTGGACACGGTTACGCACTTCCCGCAACGTCGCTAGGTCAGGCACACGCAGCGAAATTTGGTTGATCACACTGAAGGTCAAATCAGTCGGGCGACCTGAGGCCAGGACGATCTGGTGGTGCTCGGAGGGGTCGCGGCTGAAGAACACCAACTGCACCGTACCCAGCAACCCCCTGTCGGTTTCAAAGAAGCACATCACATCGCGGTAAAAACGCGCCATGCGCTCAATGTCGCGCACGTAAAAACCCATGTGACTGAACACCAGCGCGTTCTGTTGACCTAAAGTGTGTGTCATGGAGAACTCCTAATTTGAAAATATTGGCTATTTTATTTAATTTAATTTAAATAAATTATAGGTATTTATCCTATTATGAGAATCGACATTTTTTATCAGAATTCAAGTAGACCCTCAAGTCTGGACACCGAATCAACACAGGAGACGCATTCATGAACCGTACCAATCGCCGCGTGGGGCTCGTCGCTCTGGCTCTGGCCTTATCTAGTGCATTTCACGCCATGGCGCAGGACTACCCAAGCAGGCCCATTAAGATCATTGCCCCATTCCCGGTGGGCACGGGGCCAGATGCCAACACTCGAGAAATCGCACTGGAGCTTTCCAAGGTGTTGGGTCAGTCTGTGGTGGTGGAAAACCGTCCTGGCGCCTCAAACATGATAGGTATGGAGGCCGGTGCCAAGGCAACCCCCGACGGATATACCCTGGTGATGGGGGTGACCACATCGCTGTCAGTGGTGCCTCACCTCTACAGCAAGGTGCCTTACAAGGTGGGAGACTATGCGCCCATCAGCATCGTGGGACTGCTCAATACAGCCTTAACAGCACACCCCAGCGTGCCTGAGAAAAACGCTAAGGAATTGATCGAGCGTTTGAAAAAACAGCCCGGTTCACTGACCGCAGCCACGACGGGTGTGGGCAGCTATTCGCACCTAGCGGGTGAGTGGTTTGCTGCGAATGCCGGTGTCAAGATCGACTTCGTGCCCTACAACACCACAAGCCCCTATTCAGACTTGGTGGCAGGGCAGGTACACGTCATCTTTGATGCGCTCCCTGCTGCGATTGGCAACGTTAAGGCCGGCAAACTCAAGATCTTGGCATTGACTGGCAAAACGCGTCACCCCAACTTCCCAGATGTGCCAACCTTTGCTGAAGCAGGTCTGGCCGATTACAGCCCCACGGCCTGGATTGGCCTATTTGCGCCGGCTGGCACACCTACGCCTGTCGTTGGTAAGCTGTCTGAGGCCATGCAAAAAGCAACCGCACAAAACCCCGAGCTCATTGCGAAGTGGCGTTCCTATGGTGGCGAGCTCAAGGCCCAAACGCCGGCTGAGTTCAGCACCTTTTTGCGGCAGGACAACCAGCTTTGGGGTCAAGCCATTCGCGGTACGGGCATCAAGTTGGATTGAGTATGACAACTCTCAATCTGGTGCTTTCACTTGAAGATCGCCGCAGGCAAGCCCTGTTGGCGACTGATTTATCTGCCTTGAACGGGCTGCTGGCTGAAGATCTTTTGTATGTGCATTCCACGGGCGTTTGCGACGATAAAGACAGTTACCTTGGCAAATTGTCGAGTGGTACCCTGAAATACTTGGAGCTGAACTTTCGTGACTTGCATGTTCAGGTGTTGCAACAGGCCGCTGTAGTCAGCGGTCGCATGTCAGCGGTGGTCAGCAAAGAAGGGCAACGCAAAAGTGTGGCCAGCTTGTTCATGACGGTGTGGAGCTATGGTGCCGACGGCACTTGGCGCCTGCATGCACACCAGGGCACACCGTTGCCTCCCGCCTGATCATCATAGGAATGATAGACGCCCCCCGCATCGAAGTCCTCTCGTCCCGCGTTCATGGTAAGGGCGTGTTCGCTCTGACGGGGTTCATTGCGGGCGAAATGGTCATTGAGTATGTGGGTGAAATCATCTCGATGGACGAAGCGCAGCGCCGTCACCCGCATGACCCTAGCAACCCCGAGCACACGTTTTACTTTCACATCGACGACGCGCGTGTGATTGATGGTTTGTACGGCGGTAATGCCTCGCGCTGGATCAACCACTCTTGCCGTCCCAATTGCGAGCCTGTGGAGCGAGATGGCCGCATCTTCATCCAAACGCGTCGCCAAGTGTGGCGTGGTGAAGAGCTGACGTTCAACTATGGGCTGGTGAGTGATGAGCCGATGACGGATGTCCTGAAAACCAAATACAGCTGCCGTTGTGGCGCCAAGAAGTGCAAAGGCACAATGCTGGCTTGAGTAGAAATTGAAATGACTGAACATGACAGAAGCGCAAGACCAATGGGACCAGGCCTGCCAAGTCTTGAGTGAAGAGTTCCAACTGAACGCCAGTGAACTCCCCACGATAGAAACCGCCAAGGCTTTGTTTTTGCAACTGGTGGGGCGTCGTGGCATCACGCAAGAGGCGGCCAATGCGCTGATGTATAGCTTGTATTTTTCCGGCTATCTCAGCACCTTATTTGCGTTTAAACAGCAGTCGCCAGACTTTGAAGTGCCTGACTATTTACACACGCACCCCGTGCTCGAGGCTTCAAACCGTTGGGCGCAGCTGGCGATGGACGGGTATTTGTTGGAGCAGCTGGCGCAGCCCATCATTCATGACATGCACGACTTGTTGGATGCCCTGAACTAGGCCTGCGCGATGCGTCCAGAACATTCGAAGCTTCACCCTGACATCATCAAGCTCGGGGTGGTGAGTTTTCTCACCGACCTGAGTTCCGAGATGATTTTTTCGGTGTTCGCCATCTTCTTCACCACCATCGCGGGAGCTTCTACCGCGTTGCTGGGCCTCATTGAGGGCATGGCAGACTTATCGGCCTCGTCGCTTAACTATCTGGCGGGGTGGTTGTCGGATCGAAGTGGCAAGCGCAAAGTGTTCGTGGTGGCGGGCTATGGGTTTTCTACGCTGGCCAAGTTGATTTTGTTGTTGTCATCGTCCATCGCAGGATTGGCCGTGTTTCGTGTGGTTGAACGCTTGGGCAAGGGCTTCAGGGGGGCGCCGCGTGATGCGTGGTTGTCTTCCATCTCGAGCCAAGCGACGCGCGGCTACGCCTTTGGCGTGCACAAGGCGTTGGACAAATTGGGTGCCGTGCTAGGGCCGCTGGTTGCCTATGCCTTGTTGGCATGCTTGGGTGAGTCCGTCAGCGCTTATCTCACCTTGTTCGTGGTGGCGTTTGTGCCTGCGGTCATCAGCGTTTGGATGCTCACGCGCATTCCCGAACCAACGGCGCCTGAACATGTGCATGAGTCCCTCAGCGAGAACTGGCGGCAACTGAATGCGGGCTTTAAGCGTTTGTTATGGCCTGCTGGCCTGTTTGCCTTGGGCTATTTCAGCCTTGGATTTATTTTGCTCAAAGCCCACACGATGGGCTTTGGGGTGGCCGAGATTGTGCTGCTTTACGCCTTGCTCAATACCACCTGTGTGCTATTTGCACCTTGGGTGGGGCAGTGGAGTGATCGGGTTGGGCGTCGCCCTATGGTGTTGTTGGGGTATGCGCTGTATGCGGGCATCAGCTTGTGGTTGATGGTCGTCAGCACGCGCTGGGAGATGGTGACCGTCTTTGCTGCGTATGGTCTTTTTTATGCCATCGACGAATCACAAAGCAAGGCCTTGATTGCCGATTTAGAGCCCCATCGACGTGCCTCTGCGGTCGGCGTTTATGGCTTTGTCACCGGTGTTTTGTATTTGCCAGCCTCATTGGTGGCTGGCGCTTTGTGGGGTATTTCGCCTGGGTGGGCGTTTGCTTATTCCGCTGCCCTGTCTATTCTGGCTATGGTCGCACTGGTTTTCTTGAGGCCAGACACCCATGCCTAGAGTGGGTAGGATAGCCACCATTTTTAAAATAATTCGGAGATTTCGTCCATGACCCCAGCAGAACAAGAATTGCGCACCGCTGCGCTTGAATACCACCGCTCACCCACCAAGGGCAAGATTCGCGTCGAGCCCACGCATCCGTTGGACAACCAGCACGATTTGAGCTTGGCGTATTCACCGGGTGTTGCGTACCCTTGTTTGGAAATTGAAAAAGATCCACTCGCTTCCTACGAATACACCAGCCGCGGCAACTTGGTGGGCGTCATCACCAACGGCACCGCCGTGTTGGGTTTGGGCGACATCGGCGCATTGGCCGGCAAGCCGGTGATGGAGGGCAAGGGTTGCTTGTTCAAAAAGTTCTCGGGCATTGACGTGTTTGACATCGAACTCGACGAACACGACGCCGACAAACTGGTGGACATCATCGCCGCCATGGAGCCCACCTTTGGTGGCATCAACCTCGAAGACATCAAAGCTCCCGAGTGCTTCTACATCGAGAAAAAACTGCGTGAGCGCATGAGCATCCCCGTGTTTCACGACGACCAGCACGGCACCGCCATCATCTCGGCGGCCGCCATGTTGAACGGCTTGGAGTTGGCTGGCAAAGACATTGCCAACATCAAAGTGGCTGTGTCGGGCGCAGGTGCTGCGGCTTTGGCTTGCTTGGATGTGTTTGTGGGCTTGGGTGTGAAGACCGAGAACATTTATGTGTGCGACTCCAAAGGTGTGATCTATGAAGGCCGCACCGGTGGCTACGACGAGTCCAAAGCCCGCTTCGCACAAAAGACCGAGCGACGCACTTTGGCCGATGCGGTCAACGGCGCAGACGTGTTCTTGGGGTGCTCAGCACCCGGCGTGTTGACGCAAGACATGGTCAAGACCATGGCCGTCAAGCCGCTCATCTTGGCCTTGGCCAACCCCGAGCCAGAAATTCGCCCCGAATTGGCCAAAGCTGTGCGTCCTGATTGCATCATTGCCACAGGCCGCTCGGACTACCCCAACCAAGTCAACAACGTGTTGTGCTTCCCGTATATCTTCCGTGGCGCTTTGGATTGTGGTGCGACCAAAATCACCGAGGCGATGAAGATTGCCTGTGTGCGCGAAATTGCCGACTTGGCTAAGTTGGAAGTGACTGCCGAGGTGCAAGCCGCTTACCCCGGTTTGGATTTGTCCTTTGGTGTGGACAACATCATTCCTAAGCCTTTCGACACACGTCTCATCCAGCGCATTGCGCCTGCGGTGGCGCGTGCGGCTGAAGCCTCGGGTGTGGCCAA
>CANCGU010000046.1 GCA_947377705.1 Comamonadaceae bacterium | reverse complement strand
TCCTCGTCACAGAGGAGCTAACTTGAAAAACCTCATGTGGCTGCTTCAGTTGTTACTGAAAGCAGCCATTTTTTTTACCCTGTTCGCTTTTGCGCTGAACAACCAACACGATGCCGTGGTCCATTTCTTTTTTGGCACCACATGGCATGCGCCGTTGGTATTGGTCCTACTGACCGTGTTCGTCATGGGTGTTGCCGTGGGCGTCATAGGCATGGTGCCGCGCTGGTGGAAACACCGCCGCTTGGCTAAGTTGGTCGCACCTTTAGCCTCTGACAAAACATCCGCCGCAGCGACCACTTCTGCGGACCCCACACATGGAATTTGACCTCAGCTGGATTTTGCTGGGCTTGCCCCTCGCCTTCATCTTGGGCTGGGTGGCCTCGCGCATGGACTTGCGTCAGCTGCGCCTTGAAAACCGCCAAACGCCTAAAGCGTATTTCAAAGGTTTGAACCACTTGCTCAATGAGCAGCAAGACCAAGCCATCGACGCCTTCATCGAGGCCGTGCAACACGACCCCGACACGTCTGAACTGCACTTTGCCTTAGGCAACCTGTTTCGCCGTCGTGGCGAATACGAGCGCGCTGTCCGTGTGCACCAACACCTGTTGTCACGCGGCGACTTGAGCCAAGCTGACCGTGATCGGGCTCAGCACGCCCTCGCCTTGGACTACCTCAAGGCCGGCTTACTGGACAGAGCCGAAGATGCGCTCACCAAACTCGAAGGCACGGCACACCAAGCACAAGCTCACCTAGCCTTGCTAAGCATTTATGAACGCTCACGCGATTGGGCCAAAGCCTCTGTCATCGCCAAAAAACTAGGCGACAGCAACCAAGGTAGCTTCCAAGGCCGCTTGGCGCATTACCTGTGCGAAGAAGCCGAAAGCCTCGACGTGGCGCAACATACCGACCAAGTGGTGGGCTTGTTAAAGCAAGCCACCGAAGCCGCGCCACAAAACGCGCGTGCACGCATCGCCTTGGCCAAAACCTACGCACAAACAGGTCGCACCTCTGAAGCCTATGCCACGCTAGAAAACTTAGCCACGCAAGTCCCTGCTTCCTTGCCTTTGCTCGCACCGAAGCTCGCCGATTTGGCGCAAACACTGAACTGCACCCCCAAAGCCTTGGCGTTGCTGGAAACCAGTTACGCTAAAACCGCATCGCTTGATGTGCTCAACGCCATGGTCACGCTGCGCAAAGCACAAGGTGAAGCCAACACCGGCAGCTTGTTTGCCAAGCACTTAGAACGTGAGCCCTCACTGGTAGCCGCCACACAGTGGATTGCCAACGAAAAATTTGAACACGAAGAATTTCACCCACAAGTCCAACGCGCCCTCGAACGTGCAGCCAAGCCGCTGCAACGCTACCGCTGCGCGGCTTGTGGCTTTGAAGCCAGCCAACACTTTTGGCAATGCCCCGGCTGCCAAGCTTGGGACAGCTACCCCGCTCGACGCGTGGAGGAACTATGACCCTAAGCACCTCAGTCACCCAACAGCAACTCAGCCAAGCTCATGTGCTGGTCGTGGGCGATGTGATGCTCGATCGCTATTGGTATGGCGCCGTCGATCGCATCAGCCCCGAAGCGCCCGTGCCCGTGGTGCGCATCACCCGTGAAGAAAACCGCTTGGGTGGCTGTGCCAACGTGGCTTACAACGTGGTGAGCGTGGGGGCACAAGCTTCTTTGCTATCTGTGGTGGGTGATGACGAAGCCAGCCATTTGCTAGAAGACTTGGTCGCCAAAACCGGCATCGCGCCACACTTAGGCCGTGACAGCCAACTCAAAACCACCGTCAAGCTGCGCGTCATTGGTCGCCAGCAACAACTGCTACGCGTGGACTTTGAAAACACGCCACAAAACGAAGTGCTGGCCTCGCAAACCGATCAGTTCATGCAACTGCTGCCCGCTCACAACGTGGTGCTGTTCTCAGACTACGGCAAAGGCGGCTTGGCCCATGTGTCACAAATGATTGCGGCAGCCCGCGCCGCAGGCAAAGCCGTGATGATTGACCCCAAAGGCAGCGACTACTCGCGCTACGCGGGTGCCACCTGCATCACCCCCAACCGCGCCGAGCTGGAACAAGTCATTGGTAAATGGAGCAGCGAAGCAGAGCTGAAACAAAAAGCCCATGCCCTACGCCAAGAACTCAAACTGGACGCCCTGCTGCTCACCCGCAGCGAAGAAGGCATGACCTTGTTTGATGCTGAAGGTGACTTGAGCGTGTCAGCCCAAGCCCGTGAAGTGTTTGATGTCACGGGGGCTGGGGACACTGTGATTGCCACCTTGGCAACCTTGGTAGCTGCAGGCTTGAGTTTGCGCGACGCTATGCCTTTGGCCAACAAAGCTGGCGGTGTGGTGGTGGGCAAGTTTGGCACTGCCACCGTGAGTTACGAAGAATTGATGGGCTAAATTAAGGCCTCAGTGCCACAGGAGAAGTTATGAAAATTGTCGTCACAGGCGCCGCTGGATTTATCGGCAGCAATATCATCAAGGGCCTGAACGCTCGCGGCATCACCAACATCATCGCGGTCGACGACCTGACGGAAGGTGACAAGTTTCGCAACATCGCCGATTTGAAGATAGCCGACTACCTCGACAAAGATGTGTTCTACGAACTCTTTGCAGAAAACGCCTTTGGCAAAGTCGAAGCCGTGTTCCACGAAGGTGCTTGCAGCGACACCATGGAGAGTGACGGCAAGTACATGATGGACAACAACTACACCCTGTCGTGCGGTTTGTTCAACGCCTGCCAACAGTCCGGCACGCGTCTGTTGTACGCCTCGTCAGCCGCCACCTACGGCGGCAGCGATACGTTTGTCGAGTCCCCCGAATACGAACTGCCACTCAATGTGTATGGGTACTCCAAATTGTTGTTTGACCAACGCATGCGCTTGGAGTGCAACAACAACTTCAAGAAGTTCAAGCGCCAAGTGGTGGGCTTTCGTTACTTCAACGTGTACGGCCCGCGCGAGCAACATAAGGGCCGCATGGCCAGCGTGGCGTTTCACCAGTTCAACCAATTCAACGCAGAAGGCAAAGTGAAGTTGTTTGGCGAATACGGCGGCTACGCCCAAGGCGCGCAAATGCGCGACTTCGTCTTCATCGACGACGTGGTGGCCGTGAACCTGTGGTTCTTGGACAACCCAGACAAGTCTGGCATCTTCAACCTCGGCTCAGGCCGCGCTCAGCCTTTCAACGATGTGGCCTTGTCTGTGGTCAACGCGATGCGTGCCAAAAAAGGTGAAGCCGCGCTTGATTTGGCAGGTGCCGCCCAAGCGAGCTTGATCGAATACGTGCCCTTCCCAGATGCGCTGCGCGGCAAATACCAGTGCTACACGCAAGCTGACCTGACCCACCTGCGCGCCAGCGGCTGCGACCACGCATTTGCCGATGTGCAAAGCGGTGTCACGCAATACATGGCGACCTTGAGCAAGTAAGCCGCCCACGCATGAACACCTCGCCCGACAAGTTCTGCGTTGGCTCGGTATTAAAAACGTGTCAACGCAGCTTAGGGCTAGGTTTACTCGCCTTGCTGCTTGCCAGCAGTTCAGCTTTCGCACTCGACATCAACCAAGCCAATGAGGCCGAGTTAGACAGCATCAAAGGCATGGGCCCCGCGCTGAGTGCCAAGGTGCTCAAAGCCCGTGCACAAGCGGCCTTCAAAGACTGGCCCGACCTCATGCAACGCGTCTCAGGCATTCGCCAAAACAAAGCACGGCAGTTTTCGGAACAAGGCTTGACCGTCAACGGTCAAACGTTCAACGCTAAGCCATAGATGCGGGCTTAAGCGAAGCACACACCAAAGCCCCTAACGCATCTTCACGCCAGAATATGGCCGCCGCAAAGAACCCTTCCCACACACAGCCATGGCAACCGCGCCCACAACAGGTGGTGGGCTCGGGTGGCGGGGCTCTTAGCGTGAGGCCTTGGTCCATCGCCAATCGCTGCGCATAAGCAAACATGGCTTGCGTGTTTGACGCATTCGACAACGACATTTTGAGCAATACATCCACAGACATACGGGCATCTTATCCGCCACCGCGTTGCATATAGAGGTCAAAACGCCGCATGAAGGTGTAGCGCTGCGCATCATTCAAACCCTCAAACTGAAAGCTCACGAGTAAGCGTGGAATACGCATTAACGCAATTCGACGAGGAGGCGCTTCTTGCCAACGGATGTTGAGTAGGCCTTGTGAACCATCGGTATTTTGAATCGCCACCCTCGCAGCTTGGCCATTGCGTTGCCAATGGTGCTGCCCCATGGCGGCTGGCAACCAACCTAGCCACTCAGTCTCGGTGCAGCCCATCTCACGGGAAAAAGAGGCCTCGTAAAAAGCTTGCACAGTGACGTCGCCCGTGCTGGCTTAGCCACCGGCAATCGGCGGCCAAATGGCCAACACATCGCCATCGACCAACACCTTGCTAGCCCTGTCTTCTGGCGGAATGTAAGTGCCGTTAACCAGCACCAAATGCACCAACTTCTCGGGCATGCCAAAGGGTTCTATGACTTGTGCAATCGTCACATCATCGTCCACCTCTAGGTTCATCACATTGCTGCGACGCGCGCTCGGTGGTAAATAGTCAGTGAGCGTGGCAAAAAGTTTGAAAGTGATATCCATGCGCGAAGGTTAACGCATCAGCGTCGACGCGTATCCCCTGCGCCCGTCCATGCCCCTTGCCCTTGCGCACTGGCAAGGTAAGCGTCCATGAGCTTGGTGGGATCTTGTTTGAGTTTGTCTTTCCACTCACCCAAATGCACTTGACCTTCAACCAAGCCACGCATCACACCCACATGGTCTGTCCAGCCCACACTGTTGCAGCCCACCAGCACATCGTCTTTGAACTGCAAACTTAAGTGACGACCTGCAGCTGTTAACGACACCTGATCACCGCCAGGCACGCCTTGCCAATTGCCAAAACTAGTGGAAATCAAACCCAAGGTGTCGAGCACGTTGATTTGCGTCACGCCTTTGAGCGTGACCGTCTTACCCACCATGTTCAAAGCCGCCACACGCGCTTGTTCAGCGGCGTTGGGCTGAATGGCACTGACGATGGTGGTGCCGCTGACCTTGTCAAACGCTTCCGCACAATCACCTGCGGCATAAATGTCAGGCACGTTGGTTTCTAAATGTTCGTCCGTTAAAACGCCTTGTAAACATGTGATGCCTGAATTTTTCAAAAATTCGATGCGAGGTTTCACACCTGTGGCACTGATGACCAAATCGGCACGTAATTCTTGCCCCGTCGACAAACGAACCATCACGCCCTGCTCGCTAGGGACGATGGCCTCCACCTTCGCACTGGTGAACACTTGCACGCCTTTGGCCTCACACCAATCGCGAATCATGTTGCCCGCCACAGGGCCCATCATGCGCGGCACCATGCGGTCGCCCATTTCAACCACAGACAACGCGACACCGCGTGAGGCCAAGGCTTCCATGATGATGCAGCCAATAAAGCCTGCGCCCATTTGCACCACGCGTGCCCCAGGCTTTGCCAGTGCCATGATGGCGCGTGCATCGTCCAGGGTCCAGCAGGGATGCACTTGCGAGCTGCCCATGCCAGGAATGGGCGGGCGTACGGGGCGTGAGCCTGTGGCGATCAACAGCTTGTCAAAGTGCAAGACTTGGTCGTTGTCGAGCTGAATCGTTTTGGCTTTGCTGTCAATCGACATAGCACGCGCTTGAACTTGGTCGACCTTCAAGTCAGCAAAGTGATTGGACGATTTACGTAGATAGGTTCCACGTTCATCAATATTGCCGATCAACAAGTAAGGAATCGCCATGCGCGAGTAAGGGGGCTCAGCCTCATCACCCACGAGGGTGATGCGATCGTTGGGCGCATGCTTACGAATCGTTTCTGCGGCAATCACGCCAGCAGGGCCAGCGCCAAGAATGACGTGATGGGTCATGCTAATTACAGACCGAGGCGTTTTTTGGTTTCAGCAGTCGGACGGCCTTCGCTGTCCCAGCCACGCGCTTGATAGTACTTAGGCAACATGGTGGGCAACATGCTCACCTTGCCTTTAGCCGGGCCAGTTTTAGCAGCTTCGGTCAACAAGCGCTTGGGCAAGCTGTCGTCTTTGGCAGTGAAGCCCGCTGCGTTATTGAACTCGCGCTCCATGTTCCAAATGCGTTCACCAATTTTTTCTAACTCCTCTGTGGTGTAGTCCTCGTTGCACGCCGCTTGCATTTGCGGTGCCAGGTCGGCCAAGCCCCAAGCAAAGGTGGTGAAGATGCACAGGCCGGACGAGTCAAAGGCGGCTGTCGCGTCTTGGAAAGCCTTGACCAACTCGGGCTTGCCCTCATGCTCCAGGGGGTCAGTCTTCACAGGAATACCCAACACCTCTGAAGCGATGGTGTAGCCACGCAAGTGGCAAGCACCACGGTTGGAAGTTGCATAAGCCAAACCGATGCCTTGAATAGCGCGACCATCGTACGCAGGAAACTCTTGGCCCTTGACGCTCATGCTCAAGTCGGGGTGGCCGTACTTTTCGGTCAACCGTTTGGAGCCTTGACCAATTTCGACACCAAAGCCTCGACCATTGACGGTTTCTTCTGCAAAGAAAGCCAAGGCTTGTGCCGAGCCAAACTTGGCGTCGATGCCCAACTGCTCCTGAGTCAACACGCCCATCTCATACAACTCCATCACCGCACCCACGGTAGCGCCGAAGCTGATGGGGTCGATGCCCTCTTCGTTGCATAGCAGGTTGGCGTATTGCAGCGCTTCCAAATCTTTCACGCCATTGGCGGCACCCAAGGCCCAAGCAGCTTCGTACTCCAAGCCACCCGAGGCACCCCAGTACTGAGGTTTGTTTTGCACGGTGAAGTGGGTCTCGTCCATCTTGCTGATGCGACCACAAGCGATGGTGCAACCAAAACACGCTTGGTTGGTAACCAAGTGTTTTTTCCCGTCGGTTTCACGCGGTGTGGCCATGGCCTCGGCAGAAATATCTTTCGCACCTTCAAACTGCACATCGCGGTGGTTGCGTGTGGGCAAAGCCCCCACTTCGTTGATGACGTTCATCAGCACCTGTGTGCCGTACGCGGGCAAGCCTTGGCCTGTCACAGCGTTGTCAGCCAATATTTTTTTCTTCTCGGCGGTGACTTGCATAAAGGCTTTGGGGTCACGCACGTTACCCACGCCCAGGGTGCCGCGAACGGCAATGGCTTTGAGGTTTTTACTGCCCATCACCGCACCCACGCCAGAGCGGCCAGCCGCACGGTGCAAGTCGTTCACCACTGCCGCATAGAGCACATGGTTTTCACCCGCCTTGCCAATGGAAGACACGCGTGTGAGTGGGTCTTGCAAAGACTTTTTCAACTGAGCTTCGGTTTCCCACACACTCTTACCCCACAGGCCCGAGGCATCGCGCAACTCGACCGTGTCGTCGTTGATGTACAGGTAAACAGGCTTGGGCGATTTACCCTCGCAAATCACCATGTCCCAGCCTGCCATCTTCAGTTCAGCGCCAAAGTAACCCCCTGAGTTGGAGCAGGCAATCGCACCGGTCAGCGGACCTTTGGTGATGACGGTGTAGCGTCCACCTGTCGACGCCATGGTGCCTGTGAGCGGACCTGTGGCCCAAATGAGTTTGTTCTCTGGCGAGAGCGGATCGACCTTGGGGTCGATTTCGCTGATCAGGTATTTGGAACCCAGGCCACGCGAACCCACGTAGTCGCGCGCCCATTGCATGTTGAGGGGTTCAGTTTTGATATCACCTGTCGTCAGGTTGATGCGGAGAATTTTTCCAGCCCAAGTCATGATGTGTGCTCCTAATTGGATTTAAGCGGCTGAGGGTTGGTTGCCGAGTTTGTCGGCCCACTGTTTCATTTTGTCGAGCCCCGTCCAGTTGGCATCCACAAAAGTGATCGCGCCAGTGGGACAAGCCGAAGCGCAAGCAGGGTCACCGCCACATAAATCGCACTTTTGAACTTTGCCTGTCTCTTGGACGTAATTGATGGTGCCAAACGGACATGCGATGGTGCAAACCTTGCAACCCACACATGTGGTTTCATTCACCACCATGGCGCCCGTGACTTTGTCATGCGTGATGGCCTCAACAGGACATGCATGCAAACACCAAGCTTCATCGCATTGGGTGCAGGTGTAAGGCACTTTCTTGCCCGTTTCATGAAAGTCAAACACCTTGATGCGTGACTTAGCGGTGGCGAAGGTGCCGTAGTTTTCAAACGAGCAAGCCATCTCGCACTGCAGGCAGCCGGTGCATTTGTCGGGATTGATGTGCAAGATTTTTTGCATCTGTGTCTCCTAAGGCTATGTAATGTGTTGCATAGGATTTTGTGAACAGCGCCCAACACCACCGATCGGGAATAACCCTTGAATCCGTGCGTCTTCACCCCAGAATTTCTCAACTTGAGACAGCTCATGTGCTGCCCAGCTCAAATTTGGACAAAATCGCAGCCATGAATACCGTGCCAACCCCCGCCACGCGCTTGAGCCGCATTGCACAGGCCCGCCAACAAGTGATTGAACAAGGCGCTGGCTTACAAGGGCCATTGGTCGAAAGCTGGATTGAGCGCTCATGGAAACGCTGCTTGGCATGGGGCCACACACCATCACAACGGGTGGCGTTTGAGGCGGTGAGTCGCGCCCAGATTCAACGCCTACAAGAAGTCAACCGACCCATGTTGCAAGCCGCCAAGGAAGAACTTGACCGCCTGAGCCGTGCCATTGCAGGCACGCGCTACTTTGCGCTGCTGACCGATGCACGCGGCATGGTGATCGACACCCGGGGGGAATTTGACAAACACGACGCACGCGCCAGTCGCATCGCACGCGTAGGCATCAACCTCTCAGAGCAGCACGCAGGCACCACAGCCATTGGCGCGGTGCTGGCGGAGCACAAACCCATTTGGTTACACAGAGGTGAACACTTCTTCAACGACAACACCGCCTACAGCTGTGCAGGCGCCCCCCTGTTTGGCCCCACCGGCGAGTGCGTGGGCATGCTTGACTTAACCGGCGTGGACGTGCCCGAGCGCCCCGAGCTGCAACACCTCGCAGCGCAATCAGCACGCAACATCGAAAACAATTGGGTCAAACAAATGGCGCCAGCCTTGCTGTTGCGTTTCAATTGGGCAGGGCTGTCGATCGGCAGCGACAGCGATGGGCTAATGGGCTTAGATGCCGATGGACAAATCGTGTGCGCCAACCGTGCCGCACGCGCCATCACGGGCTTGAATTTACAAAGCGCCGAACATGCAGGCGATGTGTTTGCCACGGCATGGCAATCCCTCTTTGCTTTAGCGCCTCAGCAACGCCTCGAAGTGCCGCTATGGACGGGCTTGCAAGTACAGATTCAACTGGATGACAGCACCCACACGTCGACCCTCACAGCGCAACCCGCGCCTGTGCTAAAAGCCATTGAAACCGACCTGATTCGCCGCGCCATGCAGCAAGCGCGAGGCAATGTGGCCGAAGCAGCGCAGCGCTTGGGCATCAGCCGCGCCACGCTCTATCGGAAAATATCACCTCATAAATCAGGCAGCAAATAACTCACTTGTTGGCGTTGGCAAAAAACAGCTGCTCGCCGCCAATTTTGTAACCATTGATGGATGCTTGCCCTGCAGGTGACACTACCCAGTCCACAAACTTCTGCGCCAAGTCGACTTTGACATGCGGATGCTTGGCGGGGTTGACCACCATCACACCGTATTGATTGAACAAGCGGTTGTCCCCCTCCACGAGCACTTGCAAGTCTTGGCGGTTTTTGAAGTTCAGCCATGTGCCACGGTCAGTCAACGCATACGCACCGGTAGATGAGGCAATGTTCAACGCAGGCCCCATGCCGCAACCACACTCTTTGTAGCCTGCACCCTTGTTGTCTAAGCCTGCCAGTTTCCAGTAACGCAGTTCGGCGGCATGTGTGCCGCTTTTGTCCCCGCGTGACACAAAACCGGCTTGCGTGTTGGCCACCTTTTGCAAGGCTGACACAATGTCTTTGCCGCGTGTTTTAGCAGGGTCACTGGCAGGACCGACCAGCACGAAGTCGTTGTACATCACAGGGTAGCGCTTGACGCCAAAGCCTTCGGTCACAAATTTTTCTTCCGCCGCTTGGTCGTGCACAAACAACACATCCGCGTCGCCACGACGGCCCGTGTCCAAGGCTTGACCCGTGCCCAAGGCCACCACTTTGATGTCAATGCCAGACGCTTGTTTGAACGCAGGCAAGAGGTGGGCAAACAAACCAGACTGCTCGGTCGACGTGGTGGACGCCATCACGATGCTTGGCGCTTGGGCCTGCGCAGAGCTTGCCCCCAAGGTCAAAGTCACGGCCAATAAACCGGCCAACGAGAACAAATGTGTGCGACGGGTCATCCCAACTCTCCTTTTAAAAACAAATGCGCCTCGGGATGGGTCTCACCCAGCGGTCGGTTGAAAAACTCATCCACGGGCAAATCTGCCAATACGCGACCGGCTTCTAAATAAATCACTCGCGTCGCCAAGCGTTTGACTTGGCCCAAGTTGTGACTGCTGAACATCAGGCTCACCTTTGAGGCTGCTACCCAATCTGCCAACAAACGCTCGACCTCACGTTTGGCATGCGGGTCTAGACTGGAAGTCGGCTCGTCTAGCAACACAAAATCGGGCCGCAAGGCCCAGGCGCGGGCCAAAGCCAAGCGTTGCTGCTGTCCACCAGACAACGTGCGTGCTGAACGTTCAGCCATGTCTTGCAAGCCCACGCGTTCCAAGGCCTGTGCTGCGCGAACATGCGCATCACGCCAAGGCGTGCCTTGCAGCCACAAGCCCCACACCACAAAGCGCAGCACCGATGTCCGCAACATATGCGGGCGCTGAAACACCATGGCTTGGTTCACCTCACTCGCCACCGACACTTGACCGCGCGACACCTTGAGCAAGCCATGCGCCACACGCAACAGCGTGCTTTTGCCGGAACCGTTCGCGCCGACCAAAGCCACGCGCTCGCCCGCTTGCATGGATACATTGACACCTTGCAAAGCCAGATGCGTGCCGAGTTGCACCGACACATCGCTGAGGCTCAAAGCCGCGCTCATGCCAGCACCCCTTGCACGGGGTCAGACCCAGAGCCATCCGTGCGCTGTCGCCAACGGCGCAATGCCGAAATACACACGTTCAGTAGCAGCACCACGCTCATCAAAACCAAGCCCAGCGCCAACGCCAAAGGCAAATCACCCTTGCTGGTTTCCAGTGCGATCGAGGTGGTCATCACCCGCGTGAAACCTTCGATATTGCCGCCCACCACCATGACGGCACCGACTTCCGAAATGGCGCGGCCAAATGCCGCAATCAAAACCGTCAGCAAGGCATACCGCTCATCCCAAGCCAGCAGCACACTGCGCAACCATGGTTTGGCCCCCAAGGATTGCAATTGCTCGCCGTGGCTGCGCTCGGCATCTTCCACACATTGGCGCGTCAACGCCGTGACCACCGGCAGCACCAACACGGTCTGCGCCAGCACCATCGCTTTGAGACTGAATAACCAGCCCAAAGATCCCAGGGGCCCCGTGCGTGACAACAGCAAATACACCAGCAAACCCACCACCACCGAGGGCAGTGCCAGCAGGGTATTGAGCACGGTCAACCACACATCGCGTCCAGCAAACCGTGCCACTCCTAGCCAAGCGCCCAGCCCCACGCCCAGACTACAGGCGATCGCCGTCGCCAGCACACTCACCCAAAGAGAGCGGCCGACGATGGACCACAGCACGGGGTCAAGTTGCGTGAGAAGCTGTAAGGCCGTCATGGCGGTATCGGTGAAGGTCGTCATAAAACAAATAAAACTTCAGTTATCGTAGTCAGCTACCTAAAACCCCACCATATGTTCAGTCGTGCATAGCGTTCACCTTCATTACACCCTCAGCCACCGCAGCGATGCTGAAAGCAATCTTGGCAAAGACGCTGCATTGCTCAGTCATCCACTCATGGCACTGCTGCAGGCGGTGGCTGAACAGGGGTCTATTTCGGCAGCGGCACGACAACTCAGTCTGTCCTACCGCCATGTGTGGGGGGAACTCAAACGCTGGGAAGATCTGCTCGGTCAAGAACTCATCGTTTGGGAAAAAGGCCAATCCGCAAAATTGACTGAATTTGGCGACAAACTGATGTGGGCAGAACGCTTAACCCAAGCTCGCTTGGCACCCCAGCTAGAAGCCCTGCGCGCCGATCTTGAGCGAACCTTTGCCGTGGCGTTCGACCCCACCGCCCATGTGCTCACGCTCTACGCCAGCCACGACGATGCCCTGCCGCGTTTACGCGAACAAGCAGCTAGCACAGGTTTGCACCTGGACATTCGCTTTTGCGGCAGCGTAGACGCCATTCGCGCCCTCAACGAAGGGCGTTGCACCTTGGCGGGTTTTCACACACAAGTGCATCCCAACCCAGACTCGCACACGGCCCGGGCCTACCGGGACTTGCTACAGCCGGGTTTGCACAAAATCATTGGGTTTGCCACACGTACACAAGGCCTCATCACAGCCAGTGGCAACCCCAAACAACTGCACAGCTTGACCGATGTCGCTCGCAGCCGTGCCCGCTTTGTGCAGCGGAGCCCAGGGACGGGCACCCGCGTGTTGCTCGACGATTTGCTCGCCAAGGACCAGCTCACCACGAATGATCTGAACAACTGGCCCGATGAAGAGCCCTCGCACAACGCCTTGGCAGAGGCCATCGCCTCCGGCCGCTGTGACGTGGGCCTGGGCATCGAAAGCACCGCGCGCGCGCGCGGGCTTGGCTTTGTGCCCTTGGTACAAGAACAGTTCCATTTGGTTTGCCTGAAATCAGCCTTAGACACCCCAGCAACGCAAGCCCTGCGCAGCTTGTTGCAAGAAGCCACTTGGCACGAAGCCCTGAACGCCCTGCCTGGCTACCAAGCCCAAGACAGCGGTCAGGTGCAATCCCTGAACCAGCAACTGCCGTGGTGGACCTTTAAAAATCGCCCAAAGCAAATCAGTTAATACCCTGTATTTGTCGTGAACTAATTTCAAACGCCCAGAGAAAACTTCAATCCAAAAGGGTCTGAAAAAGCCTTAGTCTTGTTAACATCACGGGTTGGCAAAAAAACGGAGGCACTCAGTGTCAAAATTTCTTAAATTTGCATTAGGCGTTGACCGCATCAGTGAGCAATTGGGCCACGTTGCGGCCTTCGGCGTACTGGCTGCGGCGCTTATTTCAGCAGGCAATGCATTCATCCGCTATGGTTTTGACATCAGCTCAAACGGCTGGCTCGAAATTCAGTGGTATCTGTTCTCCGTCACGGTCATGTTGGGGGCACCGTTGGTGCTCAAACTCAACGAACATGTGCGCGTGGACTTGTTCTACGGCAAGCTCAAGCACAACGCCCCCGTTTATGTGGACTTGTTTGGCTTGGTGGTGTTCTTGCTTCCCGTGATGGGCATGTTGGCTTGGTTGAGCTTTCCCTTGTTTCTCAAGATGCTTGTCACCAACGAAATGTCCAGCAATGCAGGCGGCCTGATTCGCTGGCCCGCCATGCTCCTCCTCCCCTTGGGCTTTGGTTGGGTGTTCCTGCAAGGTTTGAGTGAAATCATCAAGCGCGTGGCTTACTTGCAAGGCAAGTTTGAAATGGACACGCACTACGAAAAGCCAGTGCAATAAGGACTCACGATCATGCAAATGGAAAACTTCGCACCCATCATGTTCGGCGGCCTTGTGCTGACGATGTTGATTGG
>CANCGU010000045.1 GCA_947377705.1 Comamonadaceae bacterium | reverse complement strand
CCGAACGTGGTGCGCAACATGGGCCTCGACCCTGAGCGTTTCATCGGCTTTGCCTTTGGCATGGGCATGGACCGTTTCACCATGCTGCGTTACGGCGTGAACGACTTGCGCTTGTTCTTCGATGGCGACATTCGCTTCTTGAGCCAGTTCCAATAATTTCACGCACACACGAGATTCATCATGCAATTCCCCGAATCCTGGTTGCGCGAATTCTGCAACCCCTCACTCTCTACCCAAGCGCTGGCCGACACATTGACCATGGCCGGTTTGGAAGTGGAAGAACTTCAACCCGTCGCACCGCCTTTCACAGGCATCGTCGTCGGTGAAATCAAAGAAGCCGTGCAGCACCCAGATGCTGACCGCTTGCGCATTTGCCAAGTAGACGTGGGGCAGGGCGCTTTGCTCAACATCGTCTGCGGCGCCCCCAACGCGCGCGTGGGCATCAAAATTCCATGTGCTACGGTTGGCGCAGAGTTGCCTCCGGGCGAAGACGGCAAGCCCTTCAAAATCAAAGTCGGCAAACTGCGTGGCGTGGAAAGCCAAGGCATGTTGTGCTCGGCCAAAGAACTCCAAATCGCTGACGACCACGGCGGTTTGCTTGAGTTGCCCGCCGACGCACCTTTGGGTCAAAACATCCGCGAATACCTCAACCTCGACGACACCTTGATGACCTTGAAGCTCACGCCCAATTTGGCGCATTGCTTGAGCGTCTACGGTATTGCTCGCGAAGTGTCCGCCCTCACAGGTGCGCCATTGAAGGCGCCTACTTTCCCAGCTGTTGCCGCGACAAACCAAGACCGCGTGGCTGTCAAAATCAGCGCGCCCGATTTGTGTGGCCGTTTCTCTGGCCGCGTCGTGCGTGGCGTGAACACCAAGGCGCAAACCCCCACATGGATGGTGAACCACTTGGCCCGTTGCGGCCAACGCAGTGTGAGTCCCTTGGTTGATATTTCCAATTACGTGATGTTCGAGCTCGGCCGTCCTTCGCACATCTTCGACCTCGACAAAATTCAAGGTGGCTTGGAGGTGCGCTGGGGCAAAGCCGGTGAACAGCTCAAGCTCTTGAATGGCAACACCGTCACTGTGGACGACAAAGTGGGCGTCATCGCTGACGCGCATCAAGTCGAATCACTCGCCGGCATCATGGGCGGCGACGCCACAGCCGTGAGCGACGACACGCAAAACATTTACATCGAAGCCGCCTTCTGGTGGCCCTCAGCCATCGCAGGCCGCTCACGCCGCTTCAACTTCAGCACCGACGCGGGTCACCGTTTTGAGCGTGGTGTGGATCCTGAGTTGACCGTGGAGCACATTGAGCGCATCACCCAGTTGGTGATTGAGATTTGCGGCACACCCAACACCACCGTAGGCCCGATTGACGACCAATGCGTGAACATGCCTGTGGCCAAGCCTGTCACGCTGCGCGTGGCGCGTGCTGAAAAAGTCATTGGCATGCCGCTCACTCAACAACGCGTGGCAGATGCTTTGCGTGGCTTGGGTTTGCCTGTCACAGAGGGCGAGGGCACTGTCACCGTGCAGCCACCATCCTTCCGTTTCGATTTGCAAATCGAAGAAGACCTGATTGAAGAAGTGGCCCGCATGGTGGGTTACAACAACCTGCCCACCACACCGCCTTTGGCCCCCATCACAGCCAGCGTGTGCCAAGAAGCACAACGCAGCCCACATGCCTTGCGCCACCATTTGGCCGCTTTGGGTTACCAAGAAACCATCAACTACAGTTTTGTGGATGAGCGCTGGGAACTCGAGTTGGCAGGCAACACCAACCCCATCAAGCTGCTCAACCCCATCGCCAGCCAAATGAGCGTGATGCGCTCCACCTTGTTGGGCTCGTTGCTCAACGTGGTGAAGTTCAACGTGGACCGCAAGGCCTCACGGGTGCGTGTGTTCGAAATCGGCCGCGTGTTCCACAAAGACGCTGCCGTGCAAAACACCGACACCACCGTGCAAGGTTTTGATCAGCCCATGCATGTGGCAGGCATTGCCTTTGGCAGCGCTGCACCTTTGCAATGGGGCACCAAGGAACAAGTCGCAGACTTCTTCGACGTGAAAGCGGATGTCGAAGCCTTGTTGGCCCCTGCAGTGCCGCAGTTTGAAGCCGCTGAGCACCCCGCCATGCACCCAGGCCGTTGTGCCAAGGTATTGGTCAATGGCCAAGTCGTGGGTCATGTGGGCGAGCTGCACCCACGCTGGCGCCAAAGCTGGGAACTCACCCAAGCACCGGTGATGTTCGAACTCTCGCTCGACGCGGTGTTGCACCGCGATGTGCCTAAGTCCACTGGCGTTGCCAAGTTCCCCAACGTCGAGCGCGACATTGCAGTGATCGTCAAAGACAGCGTCACGCACGCTCAATTAATGGCAGCCGTACACGCCGCCAAAACACAAGGCTTGCTGCGCAATGCCGTGTTGTTTGACGTGTACCGCCCCAAGGCTGAAAGTGCCGCCATGGCGATGGACGAAAAGAGTTTGGCAGTGCGCCTCACGCTCAACAGTGACGAGGCCACCTTGAACGAACCCCAAATCGAAGGCGTGGTTCAGGCCGTGCTGGCTGAGCTGGCGACCCAAGTGTCTGCGCGTTTGCGCGCTTGATGTTCACACCTGAATAAGAGAACCGTATGGAACTTTCTTTTGAGAGCCTAGAAACGCCCGCGCTGACCAAAGCGCAGTTGGCTGATTTGTTGTTCGAACAAATCGGTTTGAACAAGCGCGAGTCCAAAGACATGATTGATGCCTTCTTTGACCTCATCGCGCAAAGCTTGGTCGATGGCACAGACGTGAAGATTTCGAGCTTCGGTAATTTTCAAATTCGCACCAAAGCCCCTCGACCCGGTCGTAACCCACGTACGGGTGAGGCGATTCCAATTGAGGCCCGACGTGCAGTGACTTTTCATGCGAGTCACAAATTGAAAGAACAAATACAGGGCGTCAGTAATCCCAAAGTTGACGCTTGATTGAGAAAAGAGGCCTCCAAGGCCTCTTTTTTTTATCAAAACAGACAAGTCATGTGATTCCAGGCCTATCTTCGTGTAACCTCTGCGCTCCCATTCACAAGCTACTGATTTTCATGGAGAAATCCCTCCCCCCCATTCCAGCCAAACGCTACTTCACCATTGGTGAAGTGAGCGAGTTGTGCGGCGTCAAGCCGCATGTGCTGCGCTATTGGGAGCAGGAATTCACGCAGCTGCGTCCGATGAAGCGTCGTGGCAATCGCCGCTATTACCAGCGCCATGAAGTGCTGATGATTCGCCGCATCCGCGACCTCTTGTATGACCAAGGGTTCACCATCACAGGCGCGCGCAACAAGCTGCAAGAGCTGGTGCAATTTGAACGCGAACGCCGTCGGGTGGGCGGCGAGTTGATTGACGTTGATTTGCCTGATGACGATAGGTTTGACGATGGCTTGGATTCAGACATCACCGATGCGTACGAACTGCCACCACTCGCGTTAAGCAGCGACGATGAAGCGCTGCAAACCTTGCGCAAAGAACTCACACAAATTCGCGACCTGCTCTCTGAGCTGCATTGAGTGGCGTTATAATTAATCTCTGATTCGGTGTGTGGCGCAGCCTGGTAGCGCACTTGCATGGGGTGCAAGGGGTCGAAGGTTCGAATCCTTTCACACCGACCAAAATGACCAAGGGTTAGCAACGCAAGTTGCTAACCCTTTTGTCTTTCGCAAAGCGGCTTTCGACCACTTGAAAATGCAATGAAATGTTAGAAAACTAAAAAACGGCCTCCTAACATGGAAGGCCAATCTGACAAAAGTAATGTTCAAGTATCGCTTAGCCACCTTTCTCAAAACACTGCTCACGCTATTTATGACGTGTGCAGTGGCTACCTCGTTTGCCAGCGACCACATCACGACAAGACTCTATTGGCAGGATGAAAGCGCTCAAGCGACTTTTGAGCAAGCTCAGCACCAGCAGTACACACCGTTTGATGGCGTACTCAGCCGTGGCTACACACAATCAGCCATCTGGATACGTTTGGACATAGCGCCCCCCGAAGGTGCAAACAAACTCGTTTTGCGAATTCGCCCTGTTTACCTAGATGAAATCACGCTGTTTGACCCCCTCGACACCCGTGGTAAACCACGCAAGGTGGGCGACACAACCCGTTACGAAGACAACGAATACCAATCACTGACCCACACGTTTGTGATTCCCGCAGGAGATCAGCCTCGTGCCGTGTGGATGCGGCTCAAGTCGACCAGCACCACGCTGATCCATGTAGAGGCTTTCACGCCAGATGAAATGCGGCTTAGCGAATTTGATTTGCAGTCGCGCTATTTCACGGTCTTAGCCATTGTGGGCATGTTCATGCTTTTGGTGCTGATTAACTGGTTTAACTACCGAGAATCTCTATACGCCATTTTCGTGGTCCGGCAGATTTACTACTTCTTTTACATAGCGTCATTGTTTGGATTTCATCGCTATGTCCTGTCAAGCGTCATGGATGCCAGTAGCCTTGACTTATTTTTCAGCTGGGTGGTTGTGGGCGCAACGGCGATTTCCTTTGGATTTGAATACAGATTTCTCCGTGAATACTCACCCCCGAAATGGGCGAATGCCGTCTTCACGGGTTTATTGATTTGGACTACTTGTGTCATAGGACTCATGCTGCTGGGGCATGTTTCTCAAGCACTTAAGCTGAATATGTTGATGAACACCATTGGCATCATCGCTTTGCTAGTGCTCGCAGCAACCTTTATTGACGATAAGAAAACTCAAACAAGCTCAGCCGCATCGTTGCTCAAAAAAAATATGGTGATTGGCTACTACTTGCTAGTCAACTTAGTGCTGATTTTTAGTTTGATGCCATTCCTAGGGCTGATGAAGGGCAACGAGTTTGCCGTAAACGGCTTGGTGTTTTACACGTTGTGCTCTGGATTGGTCATGACGGTTTTGATGCAGTTACGAGCCAACAGAATTCGAAACGCACAGAGTGCGTTTGAGCAAGAACTGTTGATTAGTAAAAAACAAGTAGAGCTGGAAAAAATTCGCAGAGAAGAGCAAACGCATCTGTTTCACATGCTCATGCACGAGTTGAAAAACCCACTGGCAATCATTGATATGGCCTTGCTGGCTAAGAATGATTTAGAAAAAACCAGCACCTATGTCACCCGAGCCGTCAACAACATGAAAGCCATTTTGGACAGATGCGTCAAGGCTGACAAGCTGACCGAGGGCGATGTTGTTATCAAGAAGGCGCCAATCGAAGTCAATCATTTTTTGCGTGAAATGCTCAGCACGAGTAGCCGAGATGATGAGCGAATCGTGTTTGATGGCGTAGGATTTCTGACAATCAACACAGATGCACAGCTCTTAGGCGTCATGCTGGGCAACTTGATAGACAACGCCGTGCGCTACGGCGACCAAATGATGCCCGTGCAAATACAAACACAAGTACAACGCAACAGTGCTGGGGTGGAATGTGTAAAGATCACTGTATCTAACCCACCAGGCACAGCTTCTTGGCCTGATGCCGAAAAGGTGTTTAAGAAGTACTACCGCAGCATGGGGGCAGAAGCTCAATCAGGCACAGGGCTTGGACTTTATTTGGTCCGCACATTGGCTGCAATGTTAGGAGGGGAATGCCGCTATGCACCTGACGATAAAAATATCAAGTTTGAACTATGGTTGCCAAGTTAAACGTTGTTATCGTTGAGGACAACGACGATTTGCGCGAGCTGACATGCCAAGTGCTTTCGCAAGAAGGCCATCGCGTCATAGGGCTTTCATGCGCAGAAGAGCTTGAAGACATAGCGGGCGGTGAGCCAGCAGACATCTTTTTAATTGATATCAATTTACCGGGCGAGAGCGGTATCAGTTTGTCTAAGCGCATTCGCCAAGCTCAGCCGTTCGTCGGCATCGTCATCATCTCAGCTCGTTCAGATTTAGACGATAAGGTGATTGGTTACGACAGTGGCGCAGATTTGTACATCACTAAACCCGTGGTGTTTGCTGAGTTAACTGCTGCGATTAGAAGTTTCGCTCGCCGACACAAAACTGCACAGTTAGAAAAAGTTAACCACAAACAATCATTGGTTTTAAACACGCTCGAAGTCACTGGCCCAGCGGGTGTCATCAAGTTAACTGCGACAGAAGCCATATTGTTAACGGCCTTTGCCAGAGCACCTGCTGGCAAGTTAGAAACCTGGCAGATCGCTGAGATGATGGATATTCAAATGGATGAAACCATGAAAGCCAGTATTGCTATGCGCATTGCACGGCTTCGGAAAAAACTTTCAGACATTGGTGCTGATGGGATTGTGATTGAGTCCATTCGCAATGTGGGCTATCAAATATTGGTTCAAATTGAAGTTGGTTAAAACTTTAGTTAGGTTTTGTGATGTTTTGTTATAAATAAATTCAGAGAGTTTTAAAAATAGAAGCTGCCCATAAAAGGTTTGGCTTCATGAAAACATCTCGCTCCAGCTTCTTTCGTCCTGCCGTTGTCGCAGGCACAGCAATTTCACTTAGCCTTGCTTCACAAGCGGCATCTCCCAATGTTGATGCTGGTGCGCTGCAACGTCAAACTGAGCAAGGCCTCAAGCTTCAGCCCGCCCCCAAACAACCCAAACGACAAGACGCAGCGCCTGTTGCTCCCGCCAAATCAGGCGCAGTTACTGTCACGGTGACCTCCTTTAAGTTTGTCGGCAATACCTTGCTCACCAGCGATCAACTCGCGCAAGCGGTATCGCTTTTTGTAAACCGACCCTTGTCATTTGACGCGTTGCAAGAAGCCGCACAGGTTGTTTCTAACGCCTATCGCGAAGAGGGCTGGGTGGTGCGAGCCTACTTGCCCAAACAAGAAGTAGGCCAAGGCGTGGTCACCATCCAAATTGCAGAAGCCAAGTTGGGCGACGTCAACGTGCTGAGCCAACCCACCAACCGTGTCGCGGCAACACGTTTGGTGGCTACCGTCATGGCGGCACAACCCAAAGGCCAAGCGCTCAATGCCAACCACATCGACCGCGCCTTGCTTTTGCTGGACGACTTGCCCGGCGTAGCCGTGACCGGCAGCTTGGTACAAGGCCAACGTGAGGGTGAAACCGATTTGGCACTGACCGTCACCGACGAAGATCTACTCTCAGGCAATGCTTCCCTTGACAACAACGGCTCTCGCTCCACGGGGGCCGATCGCATGAGTGTGAATCTCTCGCTCAATAGCCCTACAGGTTTGGGCGATCAGATCGCCACCAACTTGCTTAAAACACAAGGTAGTCAATACGGCCGTATGGCCTATAGCCTGCCCGTGGGCTACAGCGGCTTGCGTGCGGGCCTGCACCGCTCGTACCTCAGCTACCACTTGGTGGGCGACTTTGAAGCCCTGGCCGCCAAAGGCTCGGCCAGCGCCACAGGCCTAGACCTGAGCTACCCCCTCGTGCGTAGCCAAATGCAAAACCTCAGCCTCAACCTCAGCTACGACCACAAGCAGTTCGTCAACATCGCCAACGCGCAGACCTCTTCTGACTACGGGCTCAACGTCACCAACCTGAGCTTGAGCGCCAACCAATACGACAGCCTCGGTGGCGGGGGCGCCAACAGCCTCACCTTGGCTACCTCAAGCGGCAAGGTCAAACTAGACAACTCACCCAACCAAGCCATCGATGCGGCCGGACCTCAAACAGCAGGCAACTTTCGCAAAGCCAACCTCAGCCTCAGCCGTCAACAAACCTTGACTGCTGACCTGAGTCTTTACCTTGCAGCTAGCGCGCAAACAGCCAATAAAAACCTGGACTCCTCCGAAAAGATTTACCTCGGTGGTGTCAGTGGCGTGCGTGCCTACCCCACCAGCGAGGGGGGTGGTTCGCTTGGCCAAACCCTCACGGTGGAAATGCGTCAGCGTGTGGCCCAGTACTGGACCGCCACGGGCTTTTATGACCAAGGCCACATCAAGGTCAACCACACCAACTATGCCAACACGGGCTTGAATGAATACAAGCTCAAAGGCCGTGGTGTGTCTCTGGCGTGGCAAGGCTTGAATGGCGTAGACCTCAAAGCCACAGTCGCTCGCCGCTTAGGCACCAACCCCGCACCCAATGCCGCCACGGGCATGGATGGCGATGGCACCCTCAAGCGCCACCGCATTTGGTTGAACGCTAACGTTACTTTTTAAGCAGACATGAACCGTATTTTTCGCACGCTGTGGTCTGCCACGCGCCAATGCTGGCAAGCCGTACCTGAGAACACAAAAGCGGCAGGCAAGGGCAGCAGCAAGACAGCCTCTGGCGCAAGCAGCGCAGGCGGTGTGAGTGCCGTTATTTTGGGTTTCATGTTCACTGGCAGTGTGGGGGCGCAGTCCCCTCCATCCGTCAAAACTTTGCCTACGGGCGGTGTCGTCGCACAGGGTGCTGCCAACATCAGTCAAACCGCAACCGCGCAAGCCGCTGCAATGACGGTGAACCAAAGCAGCCAACGTGCGGTCATCAACTGGAACACCTTCAACCTCGGCTCAGCCGCCAGCGTGAACTTTGCGCAGCCCAATGCACAGGCTGTCACCTTGAACCGCGTGAGTGACGCCAACCCCAGCCAAATCTATGGCCGCATCAGCGCACCCGGGCAAGTGTTTTTAAGCAACCCCAACGGCGTGTACTTCTCGCCCACCTCGCAGGTGGATGTAGGCGCATTGACAGCCACCACCCACAGCATCAGCGATGCCGATTTCATGGCGGGCTACTACCGCTTCGAGCGCAACGGTGCCACCGGCAAAGTGGTCAACGAAGGCAACATCAGCGCCGCGCTGGGCGGCTATGTGGCCTTGCTTGCGCCCGAAGTGCAAAACGCAGGCGTGGTGGTAGCCCAAGCAGGCACCGTGGCTATGGCTGCGGGGGAGTTAATCACCCTCAACCTCAACGGCCTGGGTGGCTTGGCCAGCCTCACCACCACCCCAAGCACCATCGCCAGCTTGGTAGAAAACAAACACGCTGTGCTGGCCCCTGATGGTCAGATTGTTTTATCAGCCGTGGCACTGAACAAGCTGCAAGGTGGCGTTGTGAAAAACAGTGGCAGCCTAGAAGCCAATAGCTTGGTGAACAAAGGCGGCAAGATTGTGTTGGAGGGCGATGACATTACCCTCGACCGCAACAGCAAGATAGAAGCCAAGGGCCCCACAGGTGGCGGTACTGTGTTGGTCGGTGGCGACTGGCAAGGCAGTGGCGATGTGCGCCAAGCCACCAAGGTGGCGATGGAGGCTGGTGCCATCATCGATGCAAGTGCCACCGAAAAAGGCGATGGTGGCAAGGTGGTGTTGTGGAGTGATGTGCACAAGGCGGATAGCGTGACAACCGTGCATGGCAGCATCAAGGCGGAGGCTGGGCCTAGTGGTGGCGATGGTGGCAAAGTAGAAACATCGGGCCATTACTTGAATGTGGATGACATACAGGTGTCTACACAAGCTTCATCAGGTCAGGCTGGCGAATGGTTATTGGACCCCTACAACATCACTATTGCAAACGCGGGCGAAACCATACCCAACTGGGCAGCAAGCTCGGTGACGAGCGGTACGGATGTCACGTATACACCTACCCAAACCAGCACTATTTTGGCCAGCAGCATCACAGGTGCACTTGCCACGGGCAATGTGACAGTTAGCACTGGTGTTGCGGGCGCGGACGCAGGCAATATCACTGTTTCCAGTGGGCTGACGTGGGGCAGTAATAAAACACTGACTTTGACTGCCGCTGGCGGCGTGACTGGCTCCTCTGGCATATCCATGACTGGCGGTGGCAGCGTGGTTTTTAATCAAGTGGGAACCTCCACTTTCTCTGGTGTTATTTCAGGCGCTGGCGGCAGCGTTACCAAAGATGGCGCGGGCGTCCTCACCTTGGCTGGTGCAAACACCTATACCGGAAGCACAACCATTGCCAACGGGACTCTGAAGGCAGGGATTGCATCAGTCGCCAATGTGAGTGGTGCATTTGGCAAAAACTCCGCTATCTCGCTTGCAGATACGGCGGGGGCCGTGCTTGATATCTCTGGTTTTAATACTCAAGTTGGAAGTCTGAGTGGGGGAGGTGCAAATGGTGGCAATCTTCAATCGGCAGGAGGGAAAGTATTGACTGTTGGCGCAGACAACACAGACACCACTTTTGCAGGAAATTTTCTCAGTCATGGTTCACTAACCAAAATCGGAACGGGGACGTTGACCCTCAGTGGCTCTTCGCCTTATGCACAGGCAATAACCATCAATAACGGCATTCTCAAACTTGGTTCCAGCAACGTCGCCAACTATGTTCTAAATTCTTCAACAGCTACATCAGTTTTAGTCAATAGTGGAGGAACCTTCGATTTAAATGGGTACGACGGAGTCAATAGCGTCAGCGGAGGGTTAGTAACTCTGAATGGAGCCGGCTACAACAATTTGGGCGCACTTAGAAACAGTGCCGTGGGTACCACATCAACGCTAAATACCCGTTATTGGAATTGGGGGGTAAATCCCTCTATTTCTAAAACTGGAAATTTAATTATTGGAAGTTATTACGAATGCAGCGGATCAGCGGGTACATGTGCGAAACCCACAGTCAATGTGAGTGGCACAGGCATATTAGATGCCTCAGGGTTGCTGTATGTTTCTAATGCTAATCCAAACGGTCCTCCGACTTACAACATCACACAAGGCAGTCTTAAATACCAATACGCTAGCTCTACGCCACTATTAAGCACGGTGAATCTTTCAGCTGGCACGACGTTTGACTTGTTTACTAACGCTTCAACTACATTCGGTGGCGCTATTACCGGTGCGGGTGCAGTAACGATAAACGGCAATGCGCAAAGTAACGTATTGACCCTTTCAGGCGCTAATACTTACACAGGCTCTACCACCATTAGCTCTACCAGTGCCTTGTCGATAGGGGGCAGTGGCACATTAGGTAGTGGCAACTATGTAGGCGACATTGTCAATAACGGCAGCTTTAAATATTCCTCAAGTGCAAACCAAACGTTATCCGGCGTCATTTCGGGCTCGGGTTACTTTAGTAAAGATACCAGCACTTCCAGCACATTGACCCTCACAGGCAATAACACCTACAGCGGAGTCACGACCCTACTTGCGGGAACGTTGAAAGCGGGCAGTCCAACTGCGTTTGGTACAAGCAGCATCATCGAAAACGATGTCGCCGGTGGCAATTACGCATTGGACTTAAATGGTCAGACCATGACCAGTACGGGTGGCTTGACATTGAAAGGCACGGGCCTCGCCAGTTTGGGCGCGTTGATCAACAGCAGTACCTCAGGAGCCACCTACGCAGGCTTGGTGACCTTGGGCTCGGCCACCACCATCACGGGGGGTGCAGGGACGGTTGCACTTAGTAACTCTGGGACGATCGGCGGCGCTTACGGCTTGACTCTTTACGGTGCAGCCGGTGGTTCGATCGCCAGCATCATTGGTATTGGCGCAGGCACGATCACCAAATCTGGCACGGGCACTTGGACTTTAAGTGGTGCCAACACTTTCACGGGTTCCGTGACAGTGAGTGCTGGTACATTACGCGCCGCGAGCAACACCGCTTTAGGCACAGTCGCAGGTGGCGTCACTGTTGCCAACGGCGCAACCCTCGAGTTGGGTGGTACGGCCTCTCCTGGCGGTCTCACGATTGGCGCAGAAACGCTGACAGTTTCTGATGGCGGCTCAATTCATAACGTTGCTGGCTACAACACCTACGCCGGCGCCATGACACTGACTGGCAATGCCACGATCACGGTGGACACGGGTACTCGGTTAAATTTCACGGCAACTGGCGCAGCGCTTGCAGTTGCAGCCAATAAACGCCTCACCCTCAATCTGACTGACGGTGACCTCACGATTGCCAAAGCCTTGTCGGGAACCACTGGCTCTTCATACTTTAAAACAGGCGGTGGAACTCTCACGACTGGTGGCATCAGTGGGCTGACCTTGGTCACGGGTGTCTACGCAAGGCTCTATGACCCTACGGGTAATGATTACAGCTCGGTGTATGGAGAAACACCCGATTACACATTTGGTTTTTTTGACGCAGCCTCTGGCGGCAACAAAGTCAACCTCGCACTGACAACGGGCTACACGGGTACCGCAACATGGACAGGAACCGCCCCTGTTGCAAGCACGGCAGCAGGCGCTTATTCGCTCACCTATGCCAGTGGTTTAACGGTGACAAGCGCGAGCTATGCCCTTATGCCAGGTGGCGCAGCAACAACTTGGACCGTATCACCCAAACCTGTCACCATTACTTTGACAAGGCCAGGCATCAGCTACAACGGTGTGACGACCTATGCTGACTTGGTAAGCGGAACCACTTTCAGCAAAACTGCCATGGTGGGGATCGATTCGATCGCCGCCATCACCAAAACGGCCACACTCATTGGGGGTGGTGCCGCTAACGGTGTTGCGCAAGGCGGCACATACACCGTCACCCCGAGTAATGCGGTGATGGGTATTGGCAACGCCAACAACTACAGCTTTACCTACACCCCCGTGACGGGCACCGTGCAAAAAGTGCCCCTCACCATGACCGCCAACGACGCCAGTATTTTGTTGGGGCAAGCCGACCCTGCATTCACAGCGCGCTACAGCGGCTTTGTCAATGGTGAAACTTCAGCCGTTCTCACCACGCCGACTGTGACCCGTATTGGTACAGACGCCGCACCAAACACTTATGCGAATGTGTTGCAGCCCTCTGCAACATCTAATAACTACAACATCACGCCTGTGAACGGCGCCTTCACCATCGTGCCTGCGGATACGTTGTTGATCAAAGTTTCTGATCTCAACAAAACCTATGGCGCTGCACCCAACTACGCCATTACCAGCGCTGAGTATTTGACGGCTGGCAATGTGGTTCGGACAGTGAATGTGACAGCCACCGGTGGCGGGCACTTTACTTATACCGATGGCTTGATCCCGACGCCGACCACTGGCTCATTTGACTTATCGAGTGCCGCCACTGCCAACTCGGATGTCAATAACTATGCCATCACCTTGTCCAACTTCACCAAGGTTGGCAACAACTTCACGGTTGCAACGCCATCGGTGCAATCTGGTAACTTGGCGGTGGTTCCACTTGCAGCCACGCTTTCGCCAACTTTGACGGTCAGCAAATCTTACGACGGCACTACGGCCGCAATAGGCGCAGTGAGCATCACCAACAAGGTGGGGACGGATGATGTGAGCGTCTCAGGTACTGGTGAATACACCGACAACGCCAACGCCGGTACAACTCATACCTACAGCGTGACAGGTCTCACAGTGAGCGGTGCCAAAGCGAGTAACTATTCGATTGACCCCGCAAACTTGCCTGTATTGACAGGCGCTGACGGTGTCATCACTCCTGCGCCCTTGACCCTAAGCACATCAAATGTGGTCAAAACTTATGACGGTAGCTTGTCTGTGGCAGGTGCCACAACAGCTCCGGTATTGACAGTCACATCGGGCACCTTGTATGCCAACGCTTCCAATGGAGGTGTCACTGATTCAGTCTCAGGCGGCACGTTCGCCTTTACCAACGCCAATGCAGGCGTGGGTAACAAAGCCGTCACTGTGAGCAATGCAACCGTCACCGACGGTAATGGGGGTGGTAACTACACCGTCAGCTACGCCAACAACACCACCAGCACCATCAACCCCGCGGCGTTGACCCTCAGCACCTCCAACGTGGTCAAAACCTATGACGGGAGCTTGTCCGTGGCAGGCGCTACGACAGCCCCCGCGTTGACGGTGACATCGGGCACCTTGTATGCCAATGCCTCCAACGGGGGCGCAACAGACGCGGTCACGGGTGGCAACTTTGCATTTACTGATGCCAATGCAGGCACTGGCAATAAAACGGTGTCTGTGTCGGGTGCCACATT
>CANCGU010000044.1 GCA_947377705.1 Comamonadaceae bacterium | reverse complement strand
GTTTCCCAGTCGCGGGTGATGTAGTCGTTCTTGTACACGTCAGCAAAGCTGTAGGTGGCCATGGCGCCAATGTCGGCACCTGCGGCAAATGCTTTTTCGCTGCCCGTGATGACCATGCAGCCAATGGCTTCGTTGGCATCAAAGTCTTTGAGAGCCTGACCTAGCTCAATCATCAAACCTGCGTTGAGTGCGTTGAGTTGTTTAGGGCGGTTGAGGGTGATGACGCCCACTTTGTCGGCTTCGGTGTGGACGGTGATGAATTCGTAGCTCATGCAGTGGCTCCCAAAAGTGTGAAAAGGTGTGTTGAAAATCGTTATCTGAACTATAGGCCTAGCCAGCGACTGAGTAGTTTGGCGTTGTCAATCGTGAGACGCCAAGTGCTGTTGGTCTTTGTGTCAGGCAAAACAAGGGACAGGCGCAGCAACTGACGGTCGCGGCTGATGAGCGCGGTGACTTTTTTGGCCGTGCCTGCGTACAGTTGCAAATCGTCGAGCTTTTTGAGGTGCCAAGCAGAGGGATGTGACGCGGCGCCTTTTCCCGTCACTTCCACTCCCAGCCATTCGTCGCCCGGGGCAAAGCCAGCCTTGTGTGCTGTGCTGCCAAGGAGCACGGTTTTGATTTGTAGGCTGTGGTCTTGCGCTACACGTAGTCCTAAGCGCTGTGCCAGCTGGGCAGGGTCGTGTTGCACTTTCACGCCGTGTGCAGCCAGTAATTTTTCGAGTGGCAAGTCGCGTGTGCCGTGCACCCAGGCTTTGAACTCGGTGGCCCACGAGCGGCCTGTGAGTTCTTTCAGTACGGCCAGTACATCGGCTTCGGTCATCGGGCCCGTGTGTTGGCCCGTGCAGCAACGCGCCCACAACGTACGCATCACATCGTCTAGCGACACGCTGTGGTTTTTCACGCCGTGCTGGCGCAGTGTGAGGTCTAGGCACAACGCCACCAGCGCGCCCTTGGTGTAGTAGCTCACGGTGAGGTTGGGGCTGTTGGCGTCTTGGCGGTAGTACTTGGTCCACGCTTCAAAGCTTGATTGCGCCACGCTGTGGACCTCGCGGCCCGGTGTTTGCAGCACTTGGTTGATGGTTTTGTTGAGTAGCTTCAGGTACTGCGCATCGTCAATCAGCCCTGCGCGGCGCAGCAGTAAATCGTCGTAGTAGCTGGTGAAGCCTTCAAAGAACCACAGCAGTTCGGTGTAATTTTCTTGGGTGTAGTCGTAACGTGCAAATTCGGCGGGACGCAAGCGCTTGACATTCCAGGTGTGGAAATACTCGTGGCTGATGAGGCCCAACAGCGTGGTGTAACCATCGCATGGTTTCGCGTCGGTTGACTTGCTATCGTTGATTCGCGGCAAGTCGGCGCGATTGCAAATAAGCGCCGTGGAGTTGCGGTGCTCTAAGCCACCATAGCCATTCGCCACTGCATTGAGCATGAAAACATAGTGTTTGTGTGGCGTGGCCGAGCGCTTGTGGCCGTGCCAAAAACGAATGGCGGTTTCGCAAATTTTTTGTGCGTCGCGCACCAAGCGTTCGCCGTCAAACGTGGGCGTGGCCCCTGCCACCACAAAGCGGTGTTCGATGCCGCCCGCTTGAAAGCTGGCGCTCCAAAACGTCCCCATTTCTACAGGGCAGTCCACCAGTTCGTCGTAGTCGGCCGCCACATAGGTGCCAAAACCTTGGCGATCGGTTTTGACGGGTGTGAGGCCGGTGGCGACTTGCCATGCCCGCTTGGGTGTTGTGCCTTGTGGATGGAACGAATCCGCCACCAACTCTAAATAGTGCGGCACATCTGTCTTGCCTTCGACCTGCAAACACAAACTTGTGCCGTTGAAGAAGCCGCGCTGGGCGGTCAACCAAGCCGTGCGCACTGAGTCATCATGCGCATGCACTTGGTAATGCAGGGTGAGGGGTGTGTCGGCTTCGCAGTCAATTGTCCAGGTGGCTTTGTCAAGCTGTTGCACGCTGACGGCGCGTTGACCTTGGCGCGCACGGATACCCGTGATTTGCTTGGCAAACTCGCGCACCATGTAGCTGCCCGCAATCCAGACCGGCAGCGACACACGTTGTCCCGCGGTAGGTTGGGCGATGGTGAGCGTCACACCATACAGGTGCGCGTGTAAATCGGTGGCTTCGATGCGATAGTGCATTTTTAGGTTGCAGCCGCGCCGAGCAAACAAGCCAAGGTAGAGACCACGGTCAAACGAAAGCGCATGGTCATCCAATCCCGCAAGCCCGCTTCGGGCCAAGTTTTGCGATCGACCAAATAGCAGGCGACCAGCAGCACGGCCAACAAAGGCAAGCCGGCGTAAGCGGGCATCATGACGGCGATCCACGACACAAGCGAAGGCACCACACCCCACACCATGTGCAGCTTGCGTTGGGGGGCGTTGTGACGCAGACCAATGCCCCAATGGATGCCGCCTAAAAATGAGGCGATGGTGGCGCCATACGCGCTGAGCGCAATTGCCACAAACGGATGCGCTTCAGGCGTCACGATCCACATGAGCTGTGCGAGCACCACAAACGGAATCAGGCCGGCATAGCCCAAGCGCTCAATGAATTGACCCGCGTTGCTGTCGGGCGTAATAGGTGAATGAACCATGGTCATGTACTCGTTTATTTGGTGGCGTCAGCTAGGAGTTTTTCAACTTGCGTGCTGTTGATGGCCCCCGGCACACGCGTGCCGTCTTGCGCCACCAGTGTGGGGGTGCCGGTGATTTTGTATTTGCGGCCAAAGTCTAAATTGCGGTCAATCGCGGCTGTGTTGCACTGGGCGGCTGCAGGGGGAACGTCTTTTTGCATGAGGTTGGTCCAAGCGGCGGCTGGGTCTTTGGCGCACCACACGTTGCGTGATTTTTCGACAGAGCCCGGGCCAAGCACAGGCATCAAAAACAAATACACCGTCACGTTGTCGACCTTGGCCAAGTCGCGCTCGAAGCGTTTGCAGTAGCCGCAGTTGGGGTCTTCAAACACGGCGAGTTTGCGCTTGCCGTTGCCGTGCACGAAGGTGATGGCGTCTTTCAGTGGCAGCGTGTTGAAATCAATGGCGCTCAATTTGGTTTCGCGTTCTTCGGTCAGGTTGCGTTTGCTTTTGGTGTCGATCAAATTGCCCTGAATGAGAAAGTTACCTTCTGCGTCGCTGTAGTAAATCTCGTTGGTGCTCAAGCGCAGTTCGTAAATGCCAGCCAAGGGGGTGCGCGTGATTTCTTCAATCTTGGGGATTTGTGGAATACGTTCGCTCAGGTTTTTACGAATGGTGGCTTCATAGCCTTGTGCCAGCGCGTTAGAAAAGCTCAAGGCGAGGAGCATGGTGGCGATAAGTGAACGAAGTGTGTAGGGCATGGTGGTGATCAAGCAAAAAATGTGTGTGGGTTTGCAAACTGCATGGCCCAGGCTTTGGCAGGGCCCCAACTGTTAAAACCCTTCATCCCCCAGTTGCGCAGGGCTTGCACGCTGGCGTTGGGATGGGCAAAGAGGCGTTGCAAGCCATCGCATGCAGCCCAAGTGGGCGCCATATTGGCTTTGCGTGCGCGTTCGTAACGGCGTAAAAAATAGCGGTCGCCTACGCTGCGCCAATAGTCTTTGGTTTCGCGGGCTTTCAGCACATTCGCCAGCTCGGTGACGTCGGCCAAGCCAAGGTTGAGCCCTAAGCCAGCGAGCGGGTGGATGTTATGGGCTGCGTCACCCGCTAGCGCCCAGGCGCTGCCATCGGCAAAATTGCCGGTCCAGTGGTCGGCACAAGCCAGCTGCAAGGGCCACATGGCGCGTTCGCTGGTCAGCTCGATTTGGCCTAGCACGCCGTTGCTGGCGTGTTCGAGTGCGATGCCAAAAGCTTCGGGGCTTAACGTCAGCATGTCTTTGGCGCGTTCGGGGGGCAGTGACCAGACCAAGCTGGCTGTGTCGCCTTGCGCGCCGCCCAAGGGCAGCAGTGCCAAAATTTCTAAGCCATGTGCGCCTTGAGTGAACCACTGCAGCGCTTGTTGGCGGTGCGGCGTGCTGCACCGCACGCGAGCGGCCACGGCATGTTGTTGGTAGGGCAGCACCTCAAAACTCACCCCCAGCTCGGCGCGGGTGACGCTGGCGCGACCCTCGCACACCACCGTCAAGGCGGCGGGCTCAGGCGCATTGAGTAAAGCAATGTCGGCTTGGTAACGCACGGCCTCGGCCAGTTGGGCTTCGAGCACGGGCACATCCACAATCCAAGTCAGACCCTCGGGTGTCGGGCTTTCAAAGTGAATAAAGCCGCCATCGTCGCCCCACACGCGCATGTGTTGTACGGGGGTGGCATTGAAGGCATCGGGCCAGCATCGCAAACTGGACAGTAAGTCACGAGAAGCGCCGTTGAGTGAGTAAGCCCTAACGTCTTGCCTTGTTTTGGGGGCCGAGGTGACCAATCCCACGCGCAATTTTTGACGTGCGAGCAGCAAGGCCAAGGTGCGTCCCACCATGCCATCGCCGCGAATACAAACATCCAGTTTTTGAGCCATGAAGTCGATTGTAGGAGGGCGGCACAATACCGCATGACCTCTGTTGAATTTGAAGCACGCATTGCTGCTTTGTGGGTGTTTCCCATCAAATCGTGTGCAGGTATCTCGGTGACGCAAGCGGTGCTCACCCCAACGGGACTGGCCCACGACCGCGCATGGATGGTGGTCGATGCGGAAGGCGAGATGGTGACCCAACGTGACTTGCCGCGCATGGCGTTGGTTCAGCCCGAGCTGCTGCCTTCTGGAACGGGCGCGACCGCGCTGGTGTTACACGCCAGCGGCATGCCGACTTTGCATTTGGAGCCAGTCAATGCGCAAGCTGCCAGCCCACAAGTACGGCCCATCAGCGTGCGCGTGTGGGACGATGAGGTACCCGCTTTCGACATGGGCGCCGCTGCCAGTGCATGGTTGACTGAATTTTTAGGCGAGAGCTTGGGACCGCTGCGTTTGGTGCGTTTTGATGAGCGTCACAAACGCGTGGCTCCTCGCAAATGGACGCAAGACGTCGAAGCGCTCAACCAATTCAGTGATGGATTTCCGGTGCTCGTGGCCAGCACCGCCTCGCTGGATGAACTCAACACACGCTTGGCTCACCAAGGTGTGAATGCCGTGGATATCCGGCGCTTTCGTCCCAACCTGGTGCTTTCGGGGGTACACGCCCATGACGAAGACCGTGTGGGCGTGATGACCATTGAGACGGACACAGGCCTGGTGCAACTCAATTCCGTCAAACCCTGTCCTCGCTGTCCTATTCCTAATATTGATCCCGACAGCGGCAGCTCGGCATCTGCTGTGGGTGACACCTTGCAGACGTACCGCCAAGATGCGCGACTCGATGGGGCCATCACCTTTGGCATGAACGCCATCACGCTCAGTGGTGTTGGCCAAACCTTGCGCGTGGCGCAAGCTGTGTCAGCGCCTTGGTCGTTTTAAAGCCTGCACCGTTCCTAGCGGATGGAGGGCTTAGTACAATCTAAGGCAGTTACAAGGATATTTTTATGAGTTTGAAATGCGGCATCGTGGGTTTGCCCAACGTTGGCAAATCCACCCTGTTCAACGCCCTGACCAAAGCGGGCATCGCGGCAGAGAATTACCCCTTTTGCACGATTGAGCCCAACACCGGCGTGGTCGAGGTGCCTGATCCGCGTCTACAGCAGTTGGCCGAGATCATCACGCCCGAGCGCATCGTGCCTGCCATTGTGGAGTTTGTAGACATCGCCGGTCTCGTGGCAGGTGCCAGCACAGGCGAAGGCTTGGGCAACAAGTTCTTGGCGCACATTCGCGAGACAGACGCCATCGTCAACGTCGTGCGTTGTTTTGAAGACGACAACGTGATTCATGTGGCCAACAAGGTGGACCCGATTGCCGACATCGAGGTCATCCAGACCGAGCTGTGCTTGGCCGACTTGGCTGCCGTCGAAAAAGCGATTCACCGCGTGAGCAAAATTGCTCGCTCTGGCGACAAAGAAGCCGTCAAGCAAATGGCGATTCTTGAGAAGTGCCAAGCCGCACTGAACGACACCAAGCCGGTGCGCACCATCGACTTCAGCAAGGAAGAGCGGGCTGAGCTCAAGCAGTTCTTCTTCATCACCGCCAAGCCTGCCATGTTTGTGGCCAACGTGTCCGAAGACGGCTTTGAGAACAACCCCTTCTTGGACCGCCTCAAGGCCTTTGCGCAAGCGCAAAACGCACCCGTGGTCGCCATCTGCGCCAAGATCGAAGCCGAGTTGTCCGAAATGGAAGACGCTGACCGCTTGGAGTTCCTCAAAGAACTCGGCCAAGACGAGCCCGGTTTGAACCGCTTGATTCGCTCAGCCTACAACTTGTTGGGCTTGCAAACTTACTTCACCGCTGGCGTGAAAGAAGTGCGCGCTTGGACCATCCATGTGGGTGACACCGGGCCACAAGCCGCTGGCGTGATTCACACCGATTTCGAGAAGGGCTACATTCGCGCCCAGACCATCGCGTTTGACGACTTCATCGCCTTCAAAGGCGAGCAAGGCGCCAAAGACGCAGGCAAGATGCGCGCCGAGGGCAAGGAATACGTGGTGAAAGACGGCGACGTGATGAACTTCTTATTCAGCTCCTAATTGCGCATTGCCCACAAAAAAGCCCGCTTCACAGAGCGGGCTTTTTTATGTGCAAGGCTTGATCAGGCCACAGCATCCGCTGGCTGGCGCTGCAACATGGCCAAGGTGCTGGCAATCGTTTTGCGCAGTTCGCGGCGGTCGCAAATCATGTCAATGGCGCCTTTTTGCTGCAAAAACTCGGCGCGTTGGAAGCCTGCGGGTAAGGTCACGCGCACGGTGTTTTCAATCACGCGGGGGCCAGCAAAACCAATCAAGGCGTTGGGTTCAGCGATAACCACGTCACCCACAAACGCAAACCCTGCTGATACGCCGCCCATGGTGGGGTCGGTCAACACGGCGATGTAGGGCAAACCTTTTTTGGCCAAGCGGGTGAGTGAGGCGTTGGTTTTGGCCATTTGCATGAGCGAGAGCAAGCCCTCTTGCATGCGTGCGCCACCGGTGGCGGTGAAGCAAATGAACGGCACTTTTTGTTCGATGGCGGTGTGCACGCCGCGCACAAAGCGCTCGCCTACCACTGAACCCATGGAGCCGCCCATGAAGTCGAATTCAAAACAGGCCACAACCACATTGATGTTGTGCACGGCACCGCCCATGACCACCAAGGCGTCGGTTTCGCCAGTGTTTTGCATGGCTTCTTTGAGCCGCTCAGGGTACTTGCGGCTGTCCTTGAATTTCAAGGCGTCCACGGGCAGCACTTCTTGGCCGATTTCGTAGCGGCCTTCGGCGTCTAGGAACATGTCCAAGCGGTCGCGGGCGCTCATGCGGTGGTGGTGGCTGCAAGTTGGGCAGACGTTTTGGTTCGCTTGCAAGTCGCTCTTGTAGAGCACGGTCTCGCAGCTGGGACACTTCACCCACACGCCTTCGGGCACGCTGCGGCGTTCCGACGGTTCGGTGTGTTGAATTTTTGGGGGAAGTAGTTTTTCGAGCCAACTCATGGTCAGTCTTTCGTCAGTTCTTGGATGGGCATCATTTTAACGGTTGGGGGTGGATGGCGTTAAGCGTCCAAAGCCTTGCGAATACCCGCTAAAAATGTGTGAGCCGCAGCCACTTCTTGGCCTGCTGGTGCGGCTTCGAGCAGCTGGATGATGCGGCTGCCAATCACCACGGCATCGGCCACGCGGCCCACGGCGGTGGCGGTGGCCGCGTCGCGAATGCCAAAGCCCACACCTACGGGTATATGCACATGTTGGCGGATGCGCGGCAGCATGGCCTCTACAGCATCGGTGTCGAGGTTGCCCGCGCCTGTCACGCCCTTGAGCGAGACGTAATACACATAGCCGCTGGCAATGCGTGCCACTTGTTCCATGCGTTTGTCGGTGCTGGTGGGGGCGAGCAAGAAGATCAGATCCATGTGGTGCGCGCGCAGGGTGGCTGCGAATTCTTCGCACTCTTCGGGTGGGTAGTCCACGATCAGCACGCCGTCGACGCCAGCCGCAGACGCGTCTTTCACGAACGAATCTGGGCCGTGCTTGAGGTTGTAGCACTCCACGGGGTTGGCGTAGCCCATCAGCACCACGGGGGTGGTGGCGTTGGTCTTGCGGAACTCGCGCACCATGTCCAGCACTTGGGCGGTGCCAATGCCAAACCGCAGCGCGGCTTCGCCTGCTTTTTGAATCACTGCGCCATCGGCCATGGGGTCGCTAAACGGCACGCCCAGTTCGATGATGTCTGCGCCTGCGTCCACCATGCCGTGCATGAGGGCGGGTGTAATGTCGGCTTGTGGGAAGCCCGCCATCACATAGGGGATAAGGGCTTTGCGGCCTTGTGCTTTGAGGGCAGCGAGGGTGGCGTCAATACGGCTCATTTCACAACTTTCATGATGTGTTCAGCAGGGCCGCCTTTGACCGATTGGCCTTGGCAGCTGGGGCGGCAGAAGAAGTCTGCGTTGCTCAGGTCGGCTACCGTACCAATGTCTTTGTCGCCACGGCCAGAGAGGTTGACCAAGATGGATTGCTCAGGCTTCATGGTCTTGGCTAGCTTCATGGCGTAGGCGATGGCATGGCTGGATTCGAGTGCGGGGATGATGCCCTCGGTGCGGCACAGGTAGTGGAAAGCGTCGAGCGCTTCTTTGTCGGTGATGCCCACGTACTCTGCGCGGCCAATGTCTTTGAGGAAGGCATGTTCAGGTCCAACACCGGGATAGTCGAGGCCCGCGCTCACGCTGTGTGTCTCAGTAATTTGGCCGTTCTCATCTTGCAAGATGTAGGTACGGTTGCCGTGCAGCACGCCGGGCGCGCCCAGCTGCAATGAGCATGAGTGACGGTCGGTGTCCATGCCTTCGCCCGCGGCTTCCACGCCGATGAGGCGCGTGTTGGCGTGGTTGATGTAGGGGTAGAAGATGCCCATGGCATTGCTGCCACCGCCCACGCAGGCGATGACGGCATCGGGTTGTTCTTCGGCCATCTTGAGGCTCTTGAACATCTCAGGCATTTGCGTGAGGCACTCTTCGCCAATCACGCTTTGGAAGTCGCGCACCATCATGGGGTAGGGGTGTGGGCCCGCCACGGTACCGATGATGTAGAAGGTGTTGTCCACGTTGGCTACCCAGTCGCGCATGGCTTCGTTCAGTGCGTCTTTGAGGGTGCGGCTGCCGCTCTCCACGGGCACCACCGTCGCGCCCAAGAGCTTCATGCGGTACACGTTGGGGCTTTGGCGTTTGACGTCTTCTGCGCCCATGTAGACCACGCATTCCAAACCATAGCGCGCGCAAATGGTGGCGGTGGCCACGCCGTGTTGGCCAGCACCGGTTTCTGCAATCACGCGGGGCTTGCCCATGCGCTTGGCGAGCATGGCTTGGCCGATGGTGTTGTTGATCTTGTGGGCACCGGTGTGGTTGAGGTCTTCACGTTTCAAGAAGATTTGCGCGCCACCCATTTCACGGCTCATACGGGCTGCGTGGTAAATGGGCGAAGGGCGGCCCACAAAGTGCGCCAGTTCGCTCTTGAACTCGGCGATGAACGCGGGGTCGTGTTGGTATTTGGCGTAAGCGTCTTTGAGCTCTTCAATCGCGTGCGTCAGCGTTTCGCTGATGAAGCTGCCGCCGTAAATGCCAAAGTGGCCTTTCGCGTCGGGTTGTTGGTAGTTCGACATAGGGTGCCTGCAATAGTTGTCTTGAGGCTTGGGCCTCAAGTGCTTCAAACAAAAAGGGAAGGTGGCTTAGAGCGGGTGCTCTGCGTCTGCTGCGCGTACGGCTCTGACGAATTCGTGAATCTTGACCGCATCTTTGATGCCTTTGGCTGATTCCACGCCAGAGCTCACGTCAACCGCCAATGAATGGCCGTGGTGACGCAGCGCGCGAATGCCCTCGGTCACGTTGGCAGCGTTGAGTCCACCAGACAAGACGAGGTGAGCGTTGACGTTTGGAGGAAGCTGTGACCAATTGAATGTTTTGCCGCCGCCGCCGTAACCGTCGACATGGGCGTCGAGCAGCACGGCTTGGGCGTCTGAGTAATCTTGCGCGTATTTTAAGAGGTCGAAGGCTTCTTCGCCCGCTGGGGTTTCTAGCGGGATGCGAGCCGCCCGAATCCAGCGGCGGCCCAAGGTGCGGGCAATTTTTCGGCAGTGGTCGGGTGTTTCGTCACCATGAAACTGCAGCCATGCACCTGGAATTTGCATGCAGGCGTGGGCAATGGCCTCGGCCGTTTCGTTCACAAACAGCAGCACGGGCGTGACAAAGGCAGGCAGACGCAAGGCCAGCTCGGCGGCGCGCTCCACCGTCACCGCGCGTGGGCTGGGGGCGTACATGACAAAACCAATGGCATCCACGCCAGCGGCCACGGCGGCATCGACGTCTTGCTCACGGGTGAGTCCACAAATTTTGATACGTGTTCGGTTGATGGGGCGATTCATGGCAATCCATCATACGCAGGGGTACGGTCAGGCAAACCCCACTGTGCGTCATAGCGGGGGCCCAAGAAATACAAGCCATCGGGGCTGAAGGTGGGGGCGGCGGCATCGCGGTCGCGGGCGGCCAGCACCTCGGCCATCCACTCAGGCGGTTTGTCGCCACTGCCAATCTTCACAAAGCAGCCCATGAGGTTGCGAATCATGTGGTGCAAAAACGCGCTGGCTTCAAACTCAAAGCGCCACACGGCTGAGCCGGGCTGCGTGCTTTTGCGGGTGATGTCGATGCGCGTCATGGTTTTGACCGGTGTGAGGGCTTGGCAGCTGGAGGCGCGAAATGAGGTGAAGTCGTGTTCGCCCATCAGGCACTGCGCGGCTTTTTGCATGGCTTGCAAGTCAAGCGGGCGGTACACCCAGCCCACACGTCCCAATTCCACGCTGGGGCGCACGGCAGACTCCAACACCACATAGGCATAGCGTCGCGCAATGGCGCTGCCACGGCAGTGAAATTCGCGGGGCATCTCACGCGCCCACTGCACAGCAATGTCCAGTGGCAAATAGCGGTTGGTGCCGCGTACCCACGAGTAGGGCGTGCGGTCGAGCTCGGTGTCAAAGTGAATGACTTGCATGAGCCCATGCACACCAGCATCGGTGCGGCCAGCGCACAAGGTTGAGACGGGGGTTTGGGTGAATTTGGCCAACGCTTGTTCAAGTTTGTCTTGAACCGTTTTGCCAGAGAGTTGGCTTTGCCAGCCTTCGTAGGCTTGGCCGTTGTAGCTCAAGCCCATGGCGATGCGCATGGGGCTTAGCCTCGTTCAGCCAGCCACTTGAGGGCTTTTTCTTTGTCAGCGCCAGAGGCTTCGTTGGCCACTTCTTCCATCAACGCACGGCTGGTGTGCAGTTGACCCAAGTGCCACAGTTCATCCGCCAACTCGATGCGCACTTGGTAGGGGCTCACAGGCGCATGGGGGTCATCCAAATCCAGAGAAATATTAGGCATTTCCATGGTCGGGCGAGGTGTGTGCGCGCTGTGCGGCGTGGGTCCTTCTTCGTCGGCATCATCTGCTTGCGCATAGTGCTGCGCATGGTCGTGCGGGTGCTCGTGCCCATCGTGCATGTGCGTGGCCACGTCATGGATATAACCGCGCTCAGCAGGGTCTTTGTTGTCAAACTCTGGCAAATCCAAGTTGAACTTCACATTCAAGGGGGGCAGGCCTTGAATATCGTCATCGCCTTTGCTCAACGCACGTCGGCGCCACAAGCCGACCAAGACCAACAAAGCCACCAAGCTTCCAGCGCCCACGGGGGTCAAGCTGTGTTCGCGCAATTCGTTGAGCCATTCGCTGTTGGCCGATGCTGCACTAGCGGGAACCTCCACGGGCAAGCTGACACCCACTGAGGCAGCCTCAGAGGCTGGGCCCGCGGCGTCGCTCACCGTAGCGGCCGCGATTTTTCCGAGCTCAGCAATGTTGCGGCTTAACTCGGCTGCACGTTCTGCCACATCCTGGGCTTCGCGTTGTTGGACAATTTTTTCTTCGGCCGCCGTGTCTTTGTTTCCGGGCTTGGCCAAGGTCAATTTGTCTTGGTTTGTCTTCGCGTTTTTATTTTGGACTTTAGCTTCGAGCTTGCCCGCCACATCACGGGCAACCTGAGGGACCGTGCCGCCGGGTGCGCGTGCTGCTAGCTCGGCGCGGTAGGCTTCAAAGTCTTTGGTTTGGATTTGTATGGCTTGACGCGCTTCCTCGCGCGACACGGCTTTGGCTTCTTCCTCAGTCGGCAAGGTCAGCAAAGCGCCTTCCTTCATGCGGTTCACGTTGGATGCCACAAATGCATCGGGATTGCTACGCAGCAAGGCCACTAACATTTGCTCTAGTGACACGTTTTCAGGTGTTTTGCTGGCGGTCAGTGCGCTCGCGGTATCGCCGCGTTTTACCAAAATTTGCCCAGACTCATTCACTTTTCCGGAGCGCGAAGGCATATGAGGCGCTTGGGCGTTGCGACCTGTGTCGCTGAGCATTGACGGCGTTGTAAGTTTTTTAGTACTTCCGTCGTCAATGGATAGACTCACATCGCGCAACAAGCGACCTGTCGCCCAACGTAAATCAATCAGCAAATCCAAAAAATTGCCTGTCACGGGCTGTTTGCTGGTGATTTTTAAATAGGGCCAACCGTGGTCTCGGCGCAACAGTTGCACCTGCACATCCAGTGGTTGGCCATTCACCATGGGCACTTCAAGCCTAGCTGCTTTGTAAACATCAGGGCTTGCAATTTGGGCTTCGAGTTCGACTTGTTCAGCGATGGTGATTTCGCTGACATCAATCTCTGCGCGTAAAGCCTCACCCTGCTTGCTTTGCACAACGGGGCGCTGCAAAGTAAGTGCCTGCGCACTGCCTATCAATGACAGTGAAAGGGCTGCCCACAAAGCAGATCTCTGGAACAAACGAGAAGCATGAAGTGCGGCTTGGGTCATAACCAGAGATATTACTTTGTTTTACGCTTCGAGCAGGATGCGCAACATACGGCGCAATGGCTCGGCAGCGCCCCACAAGAGCTGGTCACCCACGGTGAATGCGCCAAGATAGTCGTTGCCCATGGCCATCTTGTGCAGGCGACCCACAGGCACAGTCAAGGTGCCGGTAACGGCTGCTGGTGTCAGGTCGCGTTCGCTGATTTCGCGCACGTTCGGAACCACTTTGACCCAGTCGTTGGCCTGGGCCAAGATGCTTTCGATCTCGTCCATGGGCACGTCTTTTTTCAGCTTGATGGTCAAACCTTGTGAGTGGCAGCGCATCGCGCCAATGCGCACGCACAAACCGTCGATCGGGATGGAGCCTGCCGTACGGAAGGCTGGATTGCCCAAAATCTTGTTGCACTCGGCGCCGCCTTTCCACTCTTCCTTGCTTTGGCCGTGTTCGACAGGCACGTCGATCCAAGGGATCAAGCTGCCAGCCAAGGCGGTGTTGCGGAAGTTTTTGGTGGGGAACGCAGCGCTGCGCATGGTGGCTGACACTTTGCGGTCAATGTCCAAGATGGCAGAAGAGGGGTTGGCCAAGTCGTCCTTCACAGCGTCGTGCAAAGCGCCCATTTGGCTCAGCAACTCGCGCATGTTTTGTGCACCAGCGCCTGAGGCCGCTTGGTAGGTCATGGCACTGACCCACTCGACCAGGTTGTGTTGGAACAAGCCGCCCAAGCCCATGAGCATCAAGCTCACGGTGCAGTTGCCGCCGATCCAGTTTTTGCCGCCTTTGCCTAAGGCTGCGTCAATCACGTTGCGGTTGACGGGGTCGAGCACGATGATGGCGTCGTCGGCCATGCGCAGGCTAGAGGCTGCGTCAATCCAGTGGCCATTCCAACCCGCAGCGCGCAACTTGGGGTACACCTCTTTGGTGTAGTCGCCGCCTTGGCAGGTGAGCACGATGTCGCACTTTTTCAGCGCTTCAATATCGTTGGCGTCTTTGAGTGTGGTTTCATTTTTGGCTTGGGCAGGGGCTTTGCCGCCTGCGTTGGATGTAGAGAAGAATATGGGTTCGATCAGATCGAAATCTTTTTCTTGAACCATGCGGTCGATCAGCACCGAGCCGACCATGCCGCGCCAACCGACTAAACCTACTAACTTGCTCATTTTTCAACGCCTTTTCAAATGTAGAAAACAGTGCCAGACCTGACTGTTTG
>CANCGU010000043.1 GCA_947377705.1 Comamonadaceae bacterium | reverse complement strand
TGGTTCAACCACCACAGGTTGCTGGAGCCGATTGGGTATATTCCACCTGCCGAGGCTGAGGCCAACTACTATCGGCAACTCGCTGAGAAGGCCAACACCGAGGTGTTAACTTAAACCAACTGGCCTCCTCGAAATGCGGGGCGATTCAAGGAGGCCAGTTGCGTGTACGTACCTCAACTCTTCATCAAGCAATTTGGATAACTGATCCCAGTCTTTTGCAAGAATGTGCTCTAGACGCAGAACAATGAACGTTGGTAACGCTTGCGTTGAAGACATATCAATTCGTTGTCGTTAGCTTTTTCTGGAAGTCGCGTGACCATTCTTCTACAGGCTTAAAAGTAGGATCAGCTCTGACAATTTTTTCTGTTTCTGCCCAAATCTTTTCATCTGAATCGTCAAGATCTAGGGGGTCGCCGTGAGGTTGTGTGACGTACCAAGGTGTATCGAGGTAAACCTCAACAGTGTTTTCTTCGGGATCCACGAAGTAAATAGAAATTGCGTTACCGTGGTTAAGGCCGCGCATCTTTGTCGCACCTTTTTCAAGAGCTCGTTTTTTCGCTTCACGAAGATGATCAAGCGTATCGATCTTGAAGGACAGTTGCATGACCGTGCTCGGAGCGCCTTCTGGTCGATTTTGAGCTAAGGCTAATTGATGATGTTGGTCAGCTTTGCCGCTCAAGAAGGCCAGCATGAAAGGGAACGTATGCCCCGGTCCTTTGTCGGTCACTTGGAGACCAAATACCGAGGTGTAGAAGTCGATCATCAAGTCAATGTCAAAACATGAAACCCCAACGTGGGAAAGATTTGGTGTGTAACTCTTAGACATATTTACCTCACGGTTTAAGAACAATCTTTCCCATGCTTGTGCCTGAGTCAAGCATTTCATGGGCTTTTTGAATTTCAGACATTGGCAGAACTGTTGCTTTGGGTGCTTTGACATCGCCACGTGCCATTTGCCCAATCGCTTGCTCCATCAGTGCTCTTCGCTGGACTGCATCTTCATCAAATGTGTGCATTGAGAACGTCCGAATAGCCAAGCTACGGCTTAGTAACGCACGCATTTCTTGGAAAATGTCATCCTCAGGCAAGCCCTTGATGATGTTGATTGATACAACCATGCCCATGGGTGCCAAGCTTCTTAAGCAAGCTTTTAGAGAGTCGCCCCCTAGTTGATCGACAGCTAAATCCACACCTTCCCCATTAGTGACCTCTCGAACGCGAGTTGGCAGATCCTCTGCGCTTGCATCCAATAGGTGATCCACACCGTTTTCTAAGATGTAATTTGTCTTTTTAGCGGACGATGTTGTCCCGATGACTAGTGCATCCTTATGATGTGCGAGACGGGTCAAGATAGATGCAACGCCACCTGATGCACCTGGTATGAGAATTGATTTAATTGCACGACCACCATTGCAAGCCCATAAGGCATTTGCAAATTGCAAATTTGGCAAGCTTGCTGCATCAATCGGATCTATTGCATCTGGAAGAACATAAACAGCTTGTGCAGGGACGCAGATGTACTCTGCGCAACATCCCGCTCTGATTTTTAATTCCCGTGCGCTTACGAGTACACGTCGACCTCTGAGCGATTGGTCCACACCACTACCGAGTGAATCGATAATTCCCACCATTTCGCTGCCAGGAATAACTGGTAGGGGAGGCATCCATTTGTAGATACCCTTGCGGACCAAAATGTCTGGACGTCCTATTCCAATTGCTTCGGCTTTGACGCGGATCTCACCTGATGCTGGCTCCGGAGTCGCAACTTCAACTCCGGTTAATACTTCCGGACCGCCAGGTTGAAAAATTTGGATCGCACGCATGATCAACGCTGTCCGTCGTGAACGGAAACTTTTTCTTTCGTCAACCCACCTAGGCGAGAGTGGATGCGCCCACCAGTACCCATGACTAATCCAAACAATATTTCGTCTGGTCGAGGTGCATCTTGGATGCCGATTTCCATGGTGTTGTAGTGGCTACGAACATACGACGCATGGATGTAGTGCAATGGAACCATGAGACGGTAGCCAGTCGCTGCGACGGCTTTTCCTGCGGGCACCATGGCTTTCGGCTCACCTAGCAAGGCACGCATTGCCCAGCCACCGGCTTCATGCCAAACGGCACCGTGCTCCAGTTCACCGTTCACGCCAACAATTGCGGCTTTGCTATAAACCTCGATATTTTCTTTACCAAGCGTGTCCACTAGTTCCTGCGCCAATAGTGTGCCTAGAGTCCGAAGTTCAGCCATGAACGGCATGAGATCTTCCTCGTAGCGACCTGCAAATGGGTTGCGAATGACAGCGCAGGCTGCAGCCAGCTTTAATGGTTTTTCTGCAATTTGGCCACCTTCATGGTAGGTCGTTTCAATCGTTAAGCTGCGTTTTCTAACTTGAATTAATGACATTTTTTTCTCACTGTTTAGGGATATTTGTTTCATTGACTAACTGAGTCCATCTTTGCAATTGACTTGAAACCATTGCCTTCATCTCTTCTGGTGAACTGGCACGTACATCTCCTCCCATTTCCTCTAATCGAGTTCGAATGGATGGTTGTTGAAGCACTTTCTTTATTTCTTCGCTGAGGCGATTGATGATCGGACGAGGCGTGCCCGCAGGGGCCAAAAGTCCAGCCCATGAACGTGCGTCATAACCCGCAACGCCCTGTTCGGCAACTGTTGGGACATCTGTCATACCAGTCCATCTTTGTGGGCCAGTTACAGCAATTGCTCTTAACTTACCTGCTTTGATATTCGCAAGAACTGCCGTTGGAGGAGCAATGATGAACGGAAGCTCTCCGCCTAGCAGTGCTGTAACAGAAGCTGCATCTCCGCGATAAGGCACATGAAGCAATTCAACATTGGCTAACTTCCCGAGTAGCTCACCGGCAAGGTGATGGCCTGTCCCTACACCTGCGGTTCCATAGGCCACACTCTGGGCTTTAGTTCGTGCTGCTGTTAAAACTTCATTCAAATTTCTAAATTTCGAATCAGCTTGTACAACCAGTAGAAATGGGAAATAAGTGATCGTGGAGATCATCTCAAAGTCATCGATGGTCTTATAGGGCAGCTTGTTGTAGATAGCGCCGGAGACGGCGTGACCACCTAATGCAAGTAAAAGCGTGTATCCGTCGGGTTTTGAACGTGCGACAGAGGCCGCTGCGATAGTGCCACCCGCGCCTGTTTGAGCTTCGATGACAACAGATTGCCCTAAAGCCTGCGACATCTCACCTCCGACCAATCTTGCAATCGTGTCGGCATTACCGCCTGGCGCATACCCTTGGAGGATTTTGATGGGGCGATCAGGATACTGCGAACCCCAAGATGAAAATGTTGTGCTTGTTAATGTCACTGCCAAGCCGGCTGTAAAAGTTCTTCGCTTCATCAAAAACTCCTTAGGATCCTAAGAGTGCCGAGGAAAAATATCCTCGGCTTGAGCATTTACTTTTGGTCGATGATTGGATTGCGCAGGAGTCCAACGCCTTCAATTTCGACTTCGCAAACATCACCAGCTTTCATGAAGCGTGGTGGTTTTCTTGAAAAACCAACGCCAGAAGGAGTGCCGGTAATGATCACATCGCCTGGAACCAGGGTGAAGATCGTGGATGCATAGCTGATAAGTTTTGCAGTGCTAAAAATCATTTGTCCGGTATCACCAGATTGCATCACCTCGCCATTGAGACGCACTTCTAATTTCAACTTACGGGTTGGATCGATTTCTTCGTGCGTGACCATCCATGGCCCGAATGCACCCGTTGATTCAAAGTTCTTGCCTGCTGCAATTTGCTTGGCGTGGAATTGCCATTCACGGATGCTGCCATCGTTGTAACAAGAGTAGCCAGCAACATGATCAATGGCTTCACTTTCGGGAATATTCCTGCCGCCTTTGCCAATGATGATCGCCAGTTCACCTTCCCAGTCCAAAGATTCTGAGACCTTTGGGCGAACGATAGGTGCGTTGTGTGCACACTGTGAGCGCCACACGCGCAAGAAGATAGGAGGCTCAGGTGACAGCTCCACTTTGAGACCAGCACTGACTGCTTCATGGTGATGGTCCATGTAGTTGCGAACGGCGCAAACAATTTTTTCAGGACGTGGAATCACTGGAAGGAGTTCGACGGATGCAAATGAAGCTACAGGCTTGCGGTTATGTACAAGAGACTCACGTTCAGAAAATTTCGAACTACCGACAAATTCAGCAAGTGTTCCTAAACCAGTGACCTCTGCTAAATCAATGACTTGGTCATTAACGACAGCGCCCCAAGATTCATGACCGTTATGCATGTAAGAAATTAATTTCACGAAAGCTCCTTGTGCAGTGACCGAATGGATGTTTACGTGAGCTTGTGCTCTACGCATTGAAATTATTGTTGTGCACAAAAAATACTTTTAAGCTTAGCACTTTCCCTTGTGCGTGAAAGTATTCATCATGGATGTTTTATGATGACAACACATAAATTTCACCCGTGACCAATGGACGCGACTACTCTGGATATCGAGATCCCTCTTGCTGAGCGTGCTTATCGCGAGCTGCGACGTGCAATCGTTCGTTGTGAATACGAGCCAGGGGATAGGTTGCGTGTCGATGACTTGGGCAAAAGATACGAAATTAGCAACACCCCAATCCGTGAGGCCTTGAGCCGACTAGCTGAACAAGGGCTTGTGCGCTCCATTGATAATCGTGGTTTCAGAGTTGCGCCGCTGACAGTTGATGGCATCTCTGATCTAACAAGAATGCGATTGCTAATTGAATGCGAGGCGCTCAGAGATGCAATTGCTAATGGTGGTGACGCATGGGAAACCGCCATGGTTGCTGCTGCACATTCGTTGTCCTTGATTGAGCAGCGTTTGGGTGATGATCCGGTTGCACTTGATAACAACTGGTCTGAACGCCACCGTGCATTCCATTTGGCAATTTACTCTGGATGCAGTTCACCTTTGTTGACGGAGATGGTCGCTCAATTGTTTGACAGCGCCGAGCGCTATCGCCGCTATTCAGCAAGTCATAGGCAGACTGATCGCGGCAAACACGATGAACACAGCAAAATTTTGCAATGCGTATTGACTCGTAATGTGGACGAGGCGGTTGACATGTTGAGCAACCATATCAAGGCGACCCAGAAGACGGTGACCAATGCCTTGATATCTTTGAGCGTAAAGAAATAGTTACTTCGGTTGGTAGAAATCTAACGGCATATTTTTGTTGGATGATCCATTCACAAAAAAGTTGCATGATTTCAGATGGTTGTGTTGTTTGGTGCTGAACGAGGTAATAAGCTCGAAAACCACTCAAAGGACTATTGCAGGCCACCACCAAATCTATGCTGTCTAGTTCGGCGGAAACCAGCATGCTTGGTATAAGTGAGAAGCTCAATTTACAACGTTCGGCTGCTCATATGAATTGGGCGAGGCGAACTATTGATCGCCCTAAAGTCGATGTGCCAAACGCATGAGATCACTTCTCTGTAGATGCAAAAACTTTCGAGGGAATTGTTACTGAGGGCGAATTCGCTATGCAATGGAATGCAAGGAGTTACACCGTCATCAGCAGATGAACGGTCCGTTAATTGAGAGTAGGGCGCTTGAGTAAATTATCCGCATTCAAATATTGAATCTGTTGAAGAACATACTTCTCTAATTCCAACTCAGTCAAAGCCTTAGCTTGCGTATTCATGGGGACATAGGGGTAGTCGCTGCCATACACCACTTGGCTACTAGGTACAAGTTTGAGTAAGCTCGCCATAGAAGATGGATGTGTTGCATTGGCTGTGTCGTAGTACAGACGCTTCAACTCAGCTTCAATGCCTTGGGGTGCGACATCAGCAATGTTTTTCGCGTTTCGATGAAAGAAATTGATTCGGCCTGCCAGCATCGGAATGGTTCCTCCGCCATGTGAGAACAACCAACGGATATCACGGAACTTCACAAAACTTCCGCTCAACAATAGATTGACCACAGCTCGGGTTGTGTCGTGTGGAACTTCGATTACGGCAGGGTAAGTGCCTGTGTTGAGTCGTGCGCAACAATTGGCCGCCAGTGGGTGGAAGTACACCAACGCTTTACGCCTATTCAGCTCTTGGAAAATGGGGGCGAAATCAGGATGACCAGGCCACTTGTCTCCATAGTTGGTTTGAATTCCTACGCCATCTGCTTTCAGAACATCGAAAACATAAGCGATTTCTTTCAAAGTACTTTCCACGTCGATCATTGTGAGGGCTGCAAACAAACCGAAACGCCCGGGATAGTCTTTGACCATTTGTGCCCCATAGTCGTTGACGGTTCTCACCATTTGATTCACTTCAGCCAAGGGTAGATCGAACCAAACGCCTGGCGTGGAAGCCATTGAGAGTAGGGCTTTTTTAACGCCTGCTTTATCCATATCTGCGACTGCGCCCTCGCGCGTCCATTTTTCTTGTTGGGAGAAGTGTGGGATGTTTCTTTTATCTTCCCAATCGAACCAAGCTTTTTGGTAAGCAGGCGGATAGAAGTGATGGTGGGTATCAATTAATCCTGAATTGCCTTGTGCAATTGCCGACTCTCCAATCAAGGCTCCAAATAAACTAAGCCCACCAACCCCTTGCAGAACTTGCCGTCTGCTCAGGCCTGCCGATTCGATGTTCGCATCTGCATGGCAGTCAGTACAAAACGATCGGAAGTTTGCACAGGAATGTGGGTTGTATTCGGGCATCTGAGCATCCTTTCAAGGGACTACAAATTTAAGATGTACTGATATGAACACAAGAGAAGGAAAAAAATGATGGGAATTACCCGGGATTGACGTTTGGCCGTTACTTAAAATTTAGAAAAAACTTGATCTCAAAGCCACGCAGTTCGTGCAAATATTGATCAATTACAAGGATATCAAGGGCGGAGGCCAGCTGACTTAAAAATAACAAGAGGCATCGCTCATTAATGCATTGCAAAAGTGGTTTATGCCCAGCCTTCAGATCATGGACATTTGCTCGACTAGTGCCTCATTGCTATTCATTTTTAAGTTAAGTCTGGCGTTATCGTGCCACTTTTCTTTTAAAAGTGTCTAAAAGTTTAGGGGAATGCCAGTGCTCACGCATTGTGAGCACTTTGTGAAAGGGTATTTAGTCGACTGTTGCCCCGGAGTCCTTGATCACCTTGCTCCATTTGACTGTTTCAGTTTTTATCAAAAAAACCATTTCTTCTTGTGAGCTTGGCAAGGGCTCTAGCCAAGCATTAGCAAACTTTTCACGAACTTCTTGAGACCGCAAAACTGCAGTAATTTCAGCATTTAGTCGTTGTGCTATCGCGGGTGGTGTGGACGCAGGAGCCAATATGCCAAACCAACCTGAGGCATCGTATCCAGCTAGGCCTGTCTCGTTCAGCGTTGGAAGTTCAGGAGCCATTGATGATCGAGTTTTGCCCAGGATGCCCAAGGCCTTGACGCGTCCCGATTTGATCTGGCTGGCAGCGGTAGTTATGTCCACAACTGCAAGTTGAGTTTCCCCTGCCATTACAGCAAGCAGTGCAGGGCTACTTCCTCGGTAAGGAATGTGTAGTATTCGTGTCTGAGAAATTGACTTTAATAACTCACCTGAGAGATGCATGGCTGTTCCGTTTCCTCCTGATGCATAGCTAAGCTTTCCAGGCTGTGCCTTTGCGAGCTTAATCACATCGGCAACGCTGGAGACTGGTAAGGAAGGGTTAGCAATCAATACAAAAGGACTAGTTCCAAACAGCGTAATTGGGACAAAGTCACGCACTGGGTCATAGCCTAGCCGAAGGTAGAGACTCGGGTTGGCAGTCAATCCTCCTGCTGAAGCCAAGACTATCGTATAGCCGTCGCCAGGTGCTTTAGCCGCAAAGTCGAGACCAACCCCGCCGCCAGCACCAGGTCGGTTTTCTACAACCACAGGTTGGCCAAGCCGCTCTGCAAGTCGAGGCGCGACGATGCGAGCTGCAGCGTCGCTGCTGCCGCCAGGTGGGAAGGTGACGACAAACTTAATTGGCTTGTTTGGCCAGCTGTCTATTTGCGACAGAACTTGGGTAGCAAAAGCGGCCAATACGATCAAAAAAAAGAAACGACGCATTTGATACATACAAATCTCCATATGTGAAAAAGCAGTTACGGAGTGCACTCACAAACGGAATATGCGTTCGGCATTGGTCTGGAAAAACATTTTTTTCTGCTCAGCATTGAGGGGTAATGCATCCATAGCGTTGACTTCGCTTGCTTCAAATTGGTATGGGTAGTCCATTGCGTACATGACTCGTTCATAGCCCATTTGCTGTTGAACGAACGTAATCGCCGGTTCCCATGGCATGCCACTGGTGGTGTAGTAAAAGTTCTCTCGCAGATATTCGCTTGGCTTGCGTTTTAGTGGTTGAGCCCCTTCGCTTCTAGCTGATCTAACAATGCCTGCATGCATAAAATCTATGCGATATAACCAGAAGGGAAGTCCTTCGCCGCAATGTCCTAGGACGATTTTGAGTTTGGGATAACGATCGAATAATCCGCTGACAATCAAACGTAAAACATGTAATCCCGTTTCAGCTTGGAACCCATATATTGCTGCATCCAAACAACGTGGAAGAAACGGTTCTACCATTTGTGGCGACGGGGTGTTTGGGTGGATATATAAGGGGACATCTAGTGCCTCACATGCTTCAAATATCGGCCAGAAAAATTCGTCATCCATATACCGGCCTTGGGTATGAGAATTCACTAGGGCGCCTTTGAGCCCTAAGTGATTGACTGATCTTTCAATTTCCCTAGCCGCAGCATCAGGAGCGTTGGGTGCAAAAGCTGCGAGGCCACTGAATCTTGAAGGATGTTTTGCTATTGTCTCGGCCAATTGGTCGTTGCTACTGGCCGCAAGCACGCAGGCTTCTGCTGGGTCAAACATTTGCACGCCAGGGCTTGTCAGCATTAGTAGCTGAACATCTACACCAGTTGCATCCATGTCAGCTAGACGCCGCGCATCCATGTCTTGGATTCGTTCAAATAAATCCTTTGCTCTTGGAGATTGACTCTTACCAAAGAATCCCCACAAGCTTTGAAAGCCAGGGTCACCATGGTTTCCATGCTTCAATAATTCTAAATATCGTTGCATCAACTCTTTGGTAATCCATCCCTCCTCAACTGCTATTCGTTTGTAGCCTCTTTCTTGGTAAGTGGTCATCTTTATTCCCGAAGTGAATCTGTTCATTTACTCTAGCCTTGCAACCGTAGTTGTCTAGTCACCTCCGGCACACAAGCGTAAAGAGTCTTTACGCTTGATGTCCTATAAGATCTAAATGATAAAAATAAATTAGTAATATATAGCTCATATCTATACTACAACTATACTACTTTGACACTTTTGTAAGTTGGTAAGTCATTGATTTAAATAGGGAAATCGGCAAACTGCCATAGTCTTCACACTGTGGGGGTCGCAAGTTCGAAACTTGCATCGCCCACCATTTTTGCCAAATAAAACTAAATCAATTCAAGGCTTCTTAAAAGCAAAAGTCAAAGGTTCCGCAAGGAGCCTTTTTCGTTTCTGTTTTACCTTCTTACCCTCTTGTATTTCTGATGAACACGCCCATCTAAACGAAATATGTGCGAGCTTTATCAAGTCGTCATATCGCTGGCGCACAATGCAACGCCGCTGAATGATTCAGATTGGATTGAAAGGTAGTCAAACCCATGTTTTCTAGACTGTTGAAATCTGTTGTGGCAGGTGCGTTGGTGTTCGGTGCCTCGCTTGCAATGGCGCTGCCCACGCCTAAAGACATTGAGGCTGCGGTGGCGGCTGGCCACTACACGCAAGCCGAAACCATGCTGCGTGAGGTGCTGCAAGACAAGCCGCAAAGTGCGAAGGCGCATTACGAGCTGGGGCAAGTGCTGGCTCACGAGCAGCGCTACAAAGATGCGCAAACTGAGTTGCAAAAAGCCAAGACCCTCGACCCGACTTTGAAGTTCGCGACCAGCCCTGAAAAGTTCAATGCTGTGTTCACCAAAGTGAGCGAGTTGGCCGCTGCGCCATCATCTTCTGTGGTGATGGCACCTTCGGCCACACCAGGCACGCATGTGGCCACTCAAGCTGTAACCGTGGCTGCGCCCAGTAGCGGCGGCTCATCGCTGACTTATGTGTGGCTGGCCATTGCGGGGTTGGTGGTATTGGGCCTGTGGTTGCGTCGTTCTGCCGCGGCCAATGCCAATGCAGCAAGCTATGCGCCAGTTGCAACCCCTGTGGGCACGCCCCCCGCACCGCGTGGCTTTGGCGCTCAGTTCACCCCCAATGCGCCGCAAGGTGGCTATGCCCCTCAAGGTTACGCACAGCCCGCTGGCGGTGGCTCGACCATGACGGGCGCTGTGGTGGGCGGTTTGGCGGGTGTGGCGGCGGGCTATGCCTTGTCTAAAGCTTTAGAAGGCGATCACCATACATCAGCCCCATCATCTTCGGGGGCATCTCCTGTGGCGGACAACGGGGGCTATGTGCCGTTTGATACGCCGGTGCAGCCTGACCTCGGCTCTTTCGATGCAGGTTCCGGCCACGATTGGGACAGTGCCGACTCGGGCGGTGGTGGCGACGACAGCTGGTAACCGCCGCCTAGCTGTTGGCTTGCAGCGCTTGAGACACCACCTCGTGGGTAAGCTGCATGGCCGCTTTGTGTGTCGCCGTCATCGGGCGGCGCGCTGACCACACCAGCATCAATTGACTCATCAACTTAGGCTTCTCTACGCGATGCGTGGTGAAGTCTTTCGGCTTTGCAAAATTACTCAGGGTATAGGCGGGCAGCACGGCGTAACCCAAACCTTCTTTCACCAATTCCAAAATCGCATTCAAGCCATCAATTTCTAGCACGATGTTGGGCTTGCAGTTGATGCGCAGCATTTCGGTGTCAATCAACAAGCGAAATGCATTTGGGCGGCTGGGCACGATGAGGGGCAGCTTGGCCAAGTCGGCCAGTTGCACCACGTCTTTGAGCGGCGTGGTCGGGGTGAGTGGCTGGCTTTTCTCACCCGCAATCAAAATCAAGGTGTCTTCGTGTAGCACCGTCATTTCTAAATCAGGGGAGGGCGGTGGGTTGTAAAGCACGGCCATGTCGAGGCGTCCTGCGCGCAAGCTTTCCACCATCAATAGCGAAAAACCTTCGGTCAGTGACAGCTGCGCGTGGGGCAAGGTTTGGCGAAATGACATGGTCAGTGGCACCGTCACCAGCTTGGACAAGCTTGGGGGTAAGCCAATCGAGACGCGACCTGCCAACGCGCCGCGTACCGAGCCCAGTTCTTCTTGCGCCACCGCCACTTGGTGCAGGATGCCACGCCCATGCTCCAGCATCACCAAGCCTGCTTCTGTCACGGTCACACCACGCCCATTGCGCATCAGTAGGTTTTGATGCAGATCCACTTCCAGTTGGCGTACATGGCGGCTCAGAAGTGGCTGAGGAATGCCCAAGGCTAAGGCGGCTTTGGTGAAACTACCCAGCTCAGCGACGCGGACAAATGATTCAATTTGTTTGAGTTCCATGTGATCCTCGATTTTGAATAACCAATTGTCTGTTATTTAAAAACGTTATAGCAGCTAGTTCGCAGTTTGAGGCCCATTTCTGGGGTAAATCTCTAGAATCATGGCCATGCAAACCCCATCCTCATCTTTTGTCCTGCGTGGTATTTCTTCCATGGCCACCAAGGCTTTGCTGGCTGATTTGACCCAGGCTTACTTTGCGCAAAGCGGCGTGTCGGTGCAGATTGAATCTGTGGGCGGTGTCGATGCCGCCAAGCGTGTGCAAGCGGGTGAGGCCTTTGACATGGTGCTTTTGGCCTCGGACGCGATTGATCGCTTGATGGCATCTGGCCATGTGCAAACCGGCTCACGCAGCGACTGGGTGCGCTCGCCTGTGGCGGTGGCCGTGCAAGCGGGCGCGTCACGTCCCGACCTGAGCAACGAAGCCGCGGTGAAAGCGGCGGTGTTGGCCAGCCCCACACTCAGCTACTCCACCGGCCCGAGCGGCGTTTACCTTGAAAAATTGTTCGAACGCTGGGGCATTGCCGACGAGGTGAAAACACGCATCGTCGTGCCGCCACCCGGTACGCCTGTAGGCGCCTTGGTGGCCAGTGGCCAAGCCGCCTTGGGCTTTCAGCAACTGAGCGAACTCATTGCTTTGCCCGGCATTGACGTGCTGGGGACTTTGCCTGCGGATGTGGCGTTTATCACCACGTTCTCGTCGGGCATTCCAGCGGTCATTGCGAATGACAAGGCCCGCGTGGCTGCGGCGCAATCTTTTCTGAAGTTCTTGGCTTCGGCTGGCGTGGAAGACGTCAAGCGCATGCAAGGCATGGACTGGCTTTAATTTTCTAATTTCATTCTGTAAGGGGTATTCATGTCTCTCATCATCGACGTTCACGGCCACTACACCACAGCACCCAAAGCATTGGAAGAGTGGCGCAACAAACAAATCGCCGGCATCAAAGATCCTGCGTCTATGCCCAAAGTGTCAGAGCTGAAAATCAGCGACGACGAGTTGCGCGAAACCATCGAGACCAACCAACTCGCCAAGATGAAAGAGCGTGGCTCTGACATCACCATCTTCAGCCCGCGTGCCAGCTTCATGGCGCACCACATTGGCGACTTCCAAGTGTCATCCACTTGGGCGGCCATCTGTAACGAGCTGTGCTTCCGCGTGTCCGAGCTGTTCCCCAACAACTTCGTGCCTGCGGCCATGTTGCCCCAGTCGCCCGGTGTCGATCCCGCCACTTGCATTCCTGAGTTGGTGAAATGCGTGGAGCAATACGGCAACGTCGGTATCAACCTGAACCCCGATCCATCGGGGGGCCACTGGACATCGCCTTCGCTGGCCGACAAGTCTTGGTACCCCATTTACGAAAAGATGGTCGAGTACGACATCCCTGCCATGATTCACGTCTCGACCAGCTGCAACGGCTGCTTTCACACCACAGGCGCGCACTACTTGAACGCTGACACCACAGCCTTCATGCAGTGCTTGACCTCGGACTTATTCAAAGATTTCCCCACCTTGAAGTTCTTGATTCCTCATGGCGGCGGCGCTGTGCCTTACCACTGGGGCCGTTTCCGCGGCTTGGCACAAGAGCTGAAAAAGCCATTGCTGTCTGAGCACTTGATGAACAACATCTACTTTGACACTTGCGTGTACCACCAGCCTGGTATCGACTTGTTGACCAAAGTGATTCCAGTCAAAAACATCATGTTCGCGTCCGAAATGATTGGCGCAGTGCGTGGCATCGACCCAGAAACTGGCCACTACTTTGACGACACCAAGCGCTACATCGAATCCACACCCAACCTCAATGCCGACGAGCGCCATCAGGTGTACGAAGGCAACGCACGTCGCGTGTTCTCACGCTTGGACACCAAGCTGAAGTCGCAAGGCCGTTAATCCATTCTCAGGAGATTTCTTATGTACGAACTCGGCGTTGTGTATCGCAACATCAAACGCGCAGACCGCGCAGCAGCAGACGGCTTGGCCGCCTTGGGCTCAGCCACTGTGCACGAAGCCATGGGCCGTGTGGGCTTGCTCAAGCCTTATATGCGTCCCATTTTTCCAGGCGCGCAAGTGTCGGGCACGGCAGTGACCGTGCTCTTGCATCCCGGCGATAACTGGATGATGCATGTGGCCGCTGAACAAATTCAGCCCGGTGATATCGTGGTGGCGGCCATCACGGCCGAATGCACCGACGGTTACTTTGGCGATTTGTTGGCCACGTCTTTCCAAGCGCGCGGCGCTCGCGCCCTCATCATTGACGCCGGTGTGCGCGATGTGAAAGAGCTGCAAAAGATGAACTTTCCTGTTTGGAGCAAAGCCATCAGCAGCAAAGGCACCATCAAGGCCACCATTGGCTCAGTCAACATCCCCGTGGTGTGTGCAGGCATGCTGGTCACGCCTGGTGATGTGATCGTGGCCGATGACGACGGCGTGGTGTGCGTGCCAGCTGCCTGTGCCGCAGAAACCTTGGCTGCCGCGCAAAAACGCGAAAGCTTTGAAGGCGAGAAGCGCGAGAAACTGGCTTCAGGCGTGTTGGGCCTCGACATGTACAAAATGCGCGAGCCCTTGGCTGCTGCGGGCTTAAAGTACATCGATTAATCTCGATGACTTTGAAAACTTGCCTCATGACACACACTTCTAAACGTCAACTGTTGGCAGCTTTTGCGTTGGGTGCTTTGGCGCTGTGCGGCCTGTCCGCACACGCCCAAGACTTCCCAACCAAACCTGTGCGCATCCTCACACCGTTTCCTGTGGGGAGTGGCCCCGAGGGCGTGCTGCGTTTGGTGGCCGATAAGTTGTCACGCACCTGGGGCAAGCCGGTGGTGGTGGAGAACAAGCCCGGTGGCAATGGCTTCATCGCCATTGACGCCTTCAAGCGTGGTGCCACCGATGGTCATGATTTGATTCAGCTCGACAGCGTGCATTTGTCGGCGTACCCGCATCTGTTTAAGAAACTGCCTTATGACATCAAGGCCGATTTCGAGCCTTTGGCACCTTTGTTTAAAACCTACTTTTTTGTAACGGTTGCGACCGACAGCAAATACAAAAAAGTGGCTGACCTCATCGCCGATGCCAAAGCGCATCCGGGGCAGTTGAACTACGGCTCTTGGTCTGTGGGCAATCCCGTGCATTTGGGCTCAGCTTTGTTTGAGTCGGTCACAGGCACAGACATGCAGCATGTGATTTACAAAGAAACCAGCATGCTCTACACAGGCGTGGCCAATCGCGAACTGTCATTTGCTTTGGGCTCGAACGCCACAGCCGGCGCTATGTACCGCGCAGGCAAGTTGCA
>CANCGU010000042.1 GCA_947377705.1 Comamonadaceae bacterium | reverse complement strand
GTGATGATGGTGTTGTTGGTGATTTTCATCATCACTGCGCCGTTGATGGTCAGTTCCTTGAAGCTCGATTTGCCCAAAACCGAAGGGGCGCAGGCCAGCAGCGCGCCGCCGCGCTTTGTCAAACTCAGCATTGACGCGCAAGGCGCGGTGTTTTTGGACGACAAAGCCATCACCTTGGATGACCTCAAACGCAGTTTGAATGCGCAAGCGGCCCAGGCTTTGGCCATGGACCACGGCGAATTGCCCGAAGTGCAGTTGCGTGCGGACGCGCGCGTGCCCTATGGCCGCGTGGTCGAAGTCATGGGCTTGGCCCAACAGGCGGGCATGAACCGCATTGGCTTTGTGACCGAGCGTAAACAGCACCCTGCCAACCCCTGAACCAAGGCCTAAAATCTAGGTCTTTGGTGCCTTCGCTTTTTGAGGCACTGCTCCCCGGAAATTTCGGGGTTCTCTGACTGATCCCATGCAAGACAAATACAACCACACCGAGGTCGAACGCGCAGTTCAGGCCGCTTGGACCCAAGCCGATGCCTACCGCGTGACCGAAGACGCGTCGAAGAAAAAGTTCTACGCCTGCTCCATGCTGCCTTACCCCAGCGGCAAGCTGCACATGGGCCATGTGCGCAACTACACCATCAACGACATGCTCACGCGCAACTTGCGCATGAAGGGCTACAACGTGTTGATGCCCATGGGCTGGGACGCCTTTGGTTTGCCCGCCGAAAACGCCGCGCTGAAAAATGGCGTGCCGCCCGCCAAGTGGACCTACGAAAACATTGCCTACATGAAGAAGCAAATGCAGGCGATGGGCTTGGCCATTGATTGGTCACGCGAAGTGGCCACCTGCGATGCGACCTACTACAAGTGGAACCAATGGTTGTTCTTGAAGATGCTCGACAAAGGCATCGCCTACCGCAAGACCCAAGTGGTGAACTGGGATCCGGTGGACCAAACCGTCTTGGCCAACGAGCAGGTGATTGACGGCAAAGGCTGGCGCACCGGTGCTTTGGTAGAAAAGCGCGAAATCCCTGGGTACTACCTCGACATCACCCGTTACGCCCAAGAGTTGCTGGACCATGTGCAAATGGGTAACGAGAAGGCCACGCTGAACGGCTGGCCAGACAAAGTTCGCTTGATGCAAGAGAACTGGATTGGCAAGTCGGAGGGGGTGCGCTTTGCGTTCACGCACGACATTGCAGGTGCAGATGGCGCTTTGATTGGCGACGGAAAAATGTATGTGTTCACCACACGCGCTGACACCATCATGGGTGTCACGTTCTGCGCGGTGGCGGCTGAACATCCTTTGGCGTTGCATGCCGCAGCGAGCAACCCTGCGTTGGCAAGCTTCCTCGAAGAGTGCAAGAGCGGTGGCACCACCGAGGCCGAGTTGGCCACCCAAGAGAAAAAAGGCATGGCCACGGGCATGTTCGTCACGCACCCCTTGACGGGCGCAAAGGTCGAAGTGTGGGTGGGCAACTACGTGCTCATGTCCTACGGCGACGGCGCGGTCATGGGCGTTCCGGCGCATGATGAGCGTGACTTTGCCTTTGCTTTGAAATACGACTTGCCGATTCAACAAGTGGTGTCGGTCAAAGACCAAAGTTTCAATGACAAAGAGTGGCAAGAGTGGTACGGCGACAAGCAAAGCTGCGTGTGTATCAATTCGGGCGAACTCGATGGCTTGAACCAAAAAGCCGCCGTGAACAAAGTGGCAGAGTTGCTCGCCACCAAGGGCTTGGGCGAGAAGAAAACCACTTGGCGTTTGCGCGACTGGGGCATTAGCCGCCAGCGCTACTGGGGCACGCCGATTCCGATCATCCATTGTGACGAACACGGCGCAGTGCCTGTGCCCGAAAAAGACTTACCCGTGGTGTTGCCGCAAGACTGCATCCCCGATGGTTCTGGCAACCCCTTGCACAAGCACGAAGGCTTCCACGCCGGGGTGACATGCCCCGTGTGCGGCAAACCTGCTCGTCGCGAGACCGATACCATGGACACCTTTGTGGATTCGTCGTGGTACTTCATGCGCTACTGCGACCCCACCAACACCGATGCGATGGTGGCCGAGGGCGCGCAGTACTGGGCGCCGATGGACCAATACATTGGCGGCATTGAGCATGCGATTCTGCATTTGCTCTATGCGCGTTTCTGGACCAAGGTGATGCGCGATATGGGACTGGTCAAAGTGGACGAACCGTTCACCAAGCTGCTCACGCAAGGCATGGTGCTCAACCACATCTACTCACGCCGCACCGCTAAGGGCGGTAAAGATTATTTCTGGCCACACGATGTCGAACATGTGCTCGACGACGCGGGCAAAGTGGTGGGCGCCAAGCTGAAGAATGCCGCCGACAGCAGCGACGGCAAATTGCCTGTGGGCACCGCCATCGACTACGAAGGCGTGGGCACCATGTCCAAGTCCAAGAACAACGGTGTGGATCCGCAAGACCTGATCGAGCGCTACGGTGCTGACACTGCGCGTCTGTACACCATGTTCACCGCGCCACCTGAAGCGACGTTGGAATGGAACGATGCCGCCGTCGAAGGCAGCTACCGTTTCTTGCGTCGCGTGTGGAACTTTGCGTTCAAACACGAAGCCACGCTCAAGGCCGCCACGGCGGGTGACTTGAGCGCTGCAAAGCCGCGCAAAGAGGCCGCTGACCTGCGCCGCGAAATGCACACGGTGTTGAAGCAAGTCAGCTACGACTACGACCGCATGCAATACAACACCGTGGTGTCTGGCTGCATGAAGTTGCTCAACGCTTTGGAAGACTTCAAGTGCGATGGCAGCGGTGGCGACAACACCGTGTTGTGCGAAGGCATGTCCATCTTGCTGCGCATGCTCTACCCTGCTTGCCCGCACATCAGTGCGAACTTGTGGGCCGAGTTGGGCTACGCCGCGCGCTTGGGTAACTTGTTGGACACCGCATGGCCCGAAGTGGATGCGTCTGCTTTGGTGCGCGATGAATTGGAGCTGATGCTGCAAATCAATGGCAAGTTGCGTGGCTCGGTGGTGGTCAGTGCCACAGCATCGAAAGAGCAAATCGAGCAAGCGGCTTTGGCGACAGAAACCTTTGTCAAGCAGGCCAATGGTGCGGTGCCGAAGAAGGTCATCGTCGTCCCTGGCCGCTTGGTCAACATCGTCGTTTAAGCCGCTATGCGAACCACCCGTCGCGCATGGTTAATCTCCACGGTCTTTACGGCTGGGTTGGTGGGGTGTGGCTTTGAGTTGCGCAAGCCCCCCCGTTACGCGTTCGAGACCCTGTTCAGCAGCATTCCGATCGTGTCGCCATTTGGGGTGAAGCTCAAACGCAGCTTGGAGTCTTCAGGGCAGGTCGAGGTCATCACCGACGGACGTCAAATCGAGCGTGCGCAAATTATTTTTGACCAACTGTTTGAGTTGCGTGAGAAGGTGGTTGTGGGGCGCACCTCGACCGGCGCCATTCGTGAATTTCAATTGCGTTTGCGCTATCGTTTTCGTGTCCGTTCGCGCAATGGCATTGAGTTGATTCCAGATACAGAAATTTTGTTGACGCGTGACATCAACTTCAACGAAACCGGCGCGCTCTCGAAAGAGTCAGAAGAGGCCTTGCTCTACAAAGACATGGAAAACGATTTGGTCTTGCAGCTGCAACGGCGCTTGGCCGCGATTCGTCAAATTTAAACATGCAAGTCGCCGCCGCTCAATTTGCCAATCATTTGCAAGCGCAGGCGAGCAAGGGCTTGCGCAGCCTCTACACCTTTCATGGTGACGAGCCGCTGTTGCAGCAAGAGGCGCTCGACGCTTTACGTACCATCGCGCGCGCACAGGGCTACACCGAGCGCAGCGTCTACACCGTGGCAGGCGCGCACTTTGATTGGGGCGAGGTTTTGGCAGCAGGGGGCTCCATGAGCTTGTTTGCTGACAAGCAGTTGATCGAAATTCGCATTCCATCTGGTAAGCCCGGCAAAGACGGCAGCGCGGCCTTGCAACACATCGCCGAGCTGGCTGTCGGCAACGACAGCACACTCACCGTGCTTCTGTTACCTCGTCTAGACAAGGCCACCAAAAGCTCGGCTTGGTTTAGCGCGTTAGAAAACAACGGTATCAGCGTGCAGATTGACCCGATTGAACGTCACGCGCTACCCACTTGGATTGCGCAACGCTTAGGCGCGCAACAACAACGTGTCGCTGCGGGCGAAGCGGGTCAACACACCTTGCAATTTTTTGCCGAACGCGTGGAAGGCAACTTGCTGGCAGCGCACCAAGAAATTCAAAAACTTGGCCTTTTGTACCCTGCAGGCGAGTTGAGCTTTGAGCAGATTGAGCGCGCTGTGCTGAACGTGGCGCGTTATGACGTGTTCAAGTTGTCGGAGGCGGTGCTCAGCGGCCAGCCCCTGCGCGTGCAACGCATGCTGGATGGCTTGAAGGCAGAGGGCGAAGCCGAGGTGTTGGTGCACTACACACTGGCCGAAGAGATTCGTGCTTTGAAACGCGTCAAAGACGCCGTCGCTTCAGGCAAAGCGTTGCCTATGGCCTTGCGTGAACAGCGCATTTGGGGCCCGCGCGAACGTTTGTTTGAACGCGTGTTGCCACGCCTGAGTGTGGGCATGCTTGAAAAATTGTTGCAGTCAGCCCACCAAGTCGACGGCATTGTCAAAGGTCTCAAAACGCCAGACTGGCCGACCGACAACTGGCAAGCCCTGCACCGTTTGGCCATGCGCTTGTGCCGCGCTTGTATGCCGCGCAACGCTTAATTAGGAAAATACACCATGACCACACACAACGTCGCCGACCACATGCACGCGCTCGGGCGCCAAGCCAAAGCCGCATCTGCCCAAATGGCCAAAGCCTCTGCCGCAGTGAAAAGCACCGCTTTGCGAAAGCTGGCCGCTTTGCTGCGGGCCAACATCGACGCGCTGCAAATTGACAATGCCAAAGACATCGAGCGAGCTGTCGCCGCAGGTCTAGAGGCCCCGATGGTGGACCGCCTCAAGCTCACGCCCAAAGTGCTAGAAACCTGCGCCCAGGGCTGCGACCAACTCGCCGCCATGCCCGACGTGATTGGTGAAATCATGGGCATGAAGCAACAACCCAGCGGCATTCGCGTGGGCCAAATGCGCGTGCCTCTAGGTGTGTTTGGCATGATTTTCGAAAGCCGCCCCAACGTGACGATTGAAGCGGCGTCGCTGTCCATCAAAAGTGGCAACGCCTGCATCTTGCGCGGTGGTTCGGAAGCCATCGAGTCCAACAAGGCCTTGGCCAAGTTGGTGCAACAAGCCCTGAGTGAAAGTGGCTTGCCCATCGACGCCGTGCAACTCGTGCAAACCACGGACCGTGAAGCCGTGGGCCATCTGATTGCCATGCCTGAGTTTGTGGATGTCATCATTCCGCGCGGTGGCAAGGGCTTGATTGAGCGCATCAGCCGTGACGCCAAAGTGCCGGTCATCAAACACTTAGACGGCAACTGCCACACCTATGTGGACGACCCCTGTGACATGGCCATGGCCGTGACGGTGGCCGACAACGCCAAGACCCAAAAGTACAGCCCATGCAACGCCAGCGAAAGCTTGTTGGTGGCGCGTGGCGTGGCCTCTGAGTTCTTGCCAAAAATCGGTGCCATCTACGCCGCCAAAGGCGTGGAAATGCGTTGCTGCCCTGAGGCCAAAGCCATTCTGTCTGCCGTCCCAGGTGCCAACCTCAAAGACGCCACCGAACAAGATTGGTTTGAGGAATACCTTGGCCCCATCATTAGCATCAAAGTGGTGGACGGTTTGGATGCAGCCATTGCGCACATCAACCATTATTCGAGCCACCACACCGAATCCATCCTCACCCGCGACCATATGCACGCCCAGCGCTTTCTGCGCGAGGTGGACTCGTCGAGTGTGATGGTCAATGCCAGCACGCGCTTTGCGGATGGTTTTGAATACGGTTTGGGTGCAGAAATAGGCATTTCAACCGACAAATTCCACGCCCGTGGCCCTGTAGGCATTGAAGGCCTCACCTCGCTCAAGTACGTGGTGTTGGGCCAAGGCGAAATTCGCGTTTAAACCACACTTTTTAGAGAGTAGCCTCTCTAAAAAGTACGTGGACCAGACGTCCTAAAATAGCTTTCTACTTTTTGAGACATCATGGTTCCACACCTCATCACGGCCCTCAACGGCCCCATCAACGAACTTGAACAACGCATCCTCGATTCCATGCCCGCTATTGAGCGCTGGTTTCGTTTGGAGTGGATGGAGCACACACCACCGTTCTACAGTTCGGTTGACATTCGCAATGCGGGTTTCAAGCTCGCACCTGTAGACACCAACCTTTACCCAGGCGGCTGGAACAACCTCACCCCTGAGATGCTCCCCTTGGCCGTGCAGGCGGCGATGGCAGCGATCGAGAAGATTTGCCCCGAGGCGCGCAACCTGCTCTTGATTCCTGAGAACCACACACGCAACACCTTCTACTTGTCGAACGTGGCGCAGCTGCAGCGCATCTTCCACATGGCAGGTTTGAATGTGCGCGTGGGATCGATTAACCCGGAGATCAAAGAGAACACCACCATTGACCTGCCTAACGGCGACAGTGTCACGCTCGAGCCGGTGATTCGCAGCAAGCGTCGTTTGGGCCTGAAAGACTTCGACCCTTGCACCATTTTGCTGAACAACGATTTGAGTGCTGGCATTCCCGGCATCTTGGAAGACTTGCACGAGCAACACCTTTTGCCGCCGTTGCATGCAGGCTGGAGTGTGCGTCGTAAGAGCAAACACTTTGCATGTTACGAAGAAGTGACTAAGCGTTTTGGCAAGCTGCTGGGCATCGATCCGTGGCTCATCAACCCCATGTTCAACCAGTGTGGCGAGGTCAATTTCGCTGAGGGCACGGGCATGGAGTGCTTGCAGACCAATGTGGATGCTTTGCTGACCAAGATCAAACGCAAATACAAAGAGTACGGCATCAACGAAAAACCATTCGTCATCGTCAAGGCTGACAACGGTACCTATGGCATGGGCATCATGACGGTTCGCGATGTCAAAGACTTGGACGCCCTCAACCGCAGAACGCGCAACAAAATGAGCGTGGTCAAAGACGGCCAATCGTTGAACCAAGTCATTATTCAAGAAGGTGTGCTCACGCACGAGCGCTTGAACGATGCGGTCGCCGAACCGGTCGTCTACATGATGGACCGCTATGTGGTGGGTGGTTTTTACCGTGTGCATGCAGACCGTGGCATTGATGAAAACTTGAACGCACCTGGCGCGAGCTTTGTGCCTTTGGCTTTCGAGCAAAGCGCCCACACGCCGCAACCCGGCATGAAGCCCGGTGCGAGTACGCCCAACCGCTTTTATATGTATGGCGTCATTGGCCGGTTGGCTATGTTGGCAGCGAGTTACGAACTCGAAGCCACTGACCCCGAAGCTGAAAATTACGACTAAGGTGATTCATGGAACAACACGGTAAATCGTCGCTTGCGGCACTGACTTTGGGCGCAATCGGCGTGGTGTATGGCGACATCGGCACCAGCGTGCTGTATGCCATGAAAGAGGTGTTCGGTTCGGGGCATGTGGAATTCACGCCCGACAACATTTATGGCATCTTGTCGATCTTCTTTTGGACGCTGACCGTCATTGTCTCCATCAAGTATGTGGCGTTGGTCTTGCGTGCTGACAACCATGGTGAAGGGGGTTTGGTGGCCATGCTGGCCTTGGCGTCGATGGCCGTGAAAGACCGTCCTGTGCTGCGTCAACGCATGCTGATCGTGGGCATCTTTGGGACGTGTTTGTTTTATGGTGACGGCGTCATCACCCCGGCCATTTCGGTGCTGTCTGCCGTGGAAGGTTTAGAGGTGGTGTCGCCTGCTTTTAAGAAGTATGTGATTCCACTCACGATTGTGATTTTGTTTGGCCTATTTGCCGTGCAAAAGCGAGGCACCAGTGGCATTGGCAAATTCTTTGGCCCCATTACCGTGGTGTGGTTTGCCGCTATCGCCGCTTTGGGCCTGTATCACATTGCATCGCATCCAGAAATCATGTGGGCGATCAATCCGTACTATGCCGTGCAATTCATCGTCACAGAGCCCACCGTCACCTTCTTGATTTTGGGTGCTGTGGTGTTGTGCGTGACGGGCGGGGAGGCGCTGTATGCCGACATGGGTCACTTCGGCAAGAAACCCATTCGCATTGCGTGGTTCTTTGTGGTCATGCCTTCGCTGACGCTCAACTACTTCGGTCAAGGTGCTTTGCTATTGAGCGACCCATCGGCTGTGGCGAACCCGTTCTTCAACATGGCGCCAGACTGGTTGCTGGTGCCCTTGGTCGGTTTGGCCACGGCAGCGACCGTGATTGCTTCTCAGGCCTTGATTTCTGGTGCTTTTAGTGTGACCAAACAAGTGGTGCAGATGGGCTTCTTGCCGCGTTTGCAGGTGTTGCACACCAGCGTGAAAGACACCGGCCAAATCTACATTCCCTTTGTGAACTGGGGTTTGTTTGCCGTCATCGTGTTGGCTGTGATGATGTTCAAGTCGTCGAGCAATTTGGCCGCGGCCTACGGCATTGCCGTGTGTACGGACATGCTGATCACCACCGTGCTCACGTTTTTCGTGATTCACTACGGTTGGAAATATTCTTTCTGGTGGTGTTTGGCCGCTACGAGCTTCTTCTTTGCGGTGGACTTGGCTTTTTGGGCCTCCAACCTGTTGAAGCTGTTTGAAGGTGGTTGGTTCCCGCTGTTGATTGCCTCCATCATCATGATGCTCATGCTGACATGGCGCGATGGTCGTGCCCTTCTTTCTGAAAAGCGCAAAGAAGATGCGCTTGATTTGACGAGCTTTTTGGAGGCCGTGTTTTTGTCGCCCCCCACGCGCGTGGAAGGCACTGCCGTTTTCTTAACCTCTGGCAAAGGCGCTGTTCCTAACGCCATGTTGCACAACCTCAAACACAACAAAGTTTTGCATCAGCAAAACCTGTTTGTGAACGTACAAAACCATGAGGTGCCCTGGATTGATGATGCCGAGCGCCTGCAAATCAAAGCCTTGGGCAACAACTGTTGGCAAGTCGAAATTCACTATGGCTTCAAGGATGACCCTGATGTGCCTGGTGCTTTGGCACACCTGAAGGGCTTGGGTTGCGAAGTCAGCCCCATGACCACCAGCTATTTCTTGTCACGCGACAGCATCGTGCCCACGGTGGGCAGTGGCATGTCCGCCTGGCGTGAAAAACTGTTCGCTCAAATGCACCTCAACGCCAGCTCGGCGGCCGACTTCTTGAACTTGCCTAGCAACTCCGTGGTGGAGCTGGGCAGCAAAATCGAAATCTAACACCCATGCACATCCTCTTCGTCGCAGACCCGTTGTCGTCTTTCAAAATTTACAAGGACACCACGTTTGCGATGATGCGTGAGGCCCAGCGACGCGGTCATCAAGTGTTGGCTTGTGAGCCGCAAGACATCGTGTGGCAAAGCGGTCAACAAGTGTCGGCACGCGTTCAGCATGTGCGCTTGACGGGTGACGCTGAGGGTTGGTTTGAGGTGCAAAGTGTGGACGCGCATTACGCGCTCAAAAGCGCAGATGCCATCGTCATGCGCAAAGACCCACCGTTCGATGCCGAGTACTTTTATGCCACGCACTTGCTAGAGCAAGCCGAACGCGAAGGCGCCAAGGTGTTCAACAAGCCCGCAGCTTTGCGTGACCATCCAGAAAAATTAGCCATTCTGGAATTCGCGCAATTCATCAGCCCCACGTTGGTGACGCGCAGCGCCGATGCCATTCGCGCCTTTCATGCGCAGCACCGTGACATCATCTTGAAGCCCCTTGACGGCATGGGTGGCATGGGCATCTTTCGCGTCAAAGACGACGGCTTGAACCTAGGCGCCATCATCGAAACTCTTAACCGTGACGGCGCACAAACCGTCATGGTGCAAAAGTTCATCCCCGCCATCGACCAAGGCGACAAGCGCGTGCTCGTCATCGGCGGCAAGGTCGTGCCCTATTGCTTGGCCCGCATCCCGCAAGGTGGCGAAGTGCGTGGCAACTTGGCTGCAGGTGGCAAAGGTGTGGCGCAAGCCATCTCTGCTCACGACCAAGAAATCGCCCAAGCTCTTGGCCCCATCCTCGCGCAACGCGGGTTGTTGTTGGTGGGTTTGGATGTGATTGGCGACTGCCTCACCGAAGTGAATGTGACCAGTCCTACGTGCTTTCAGGAAATCTTTGACCAGACTGGGTTTGATGTGGCGGCTATGTTCATTGATGCACTTGAGCAAGCTGCTCGTTCGGTCTGAGCACGGTTGGCGGTATTTGCTGTGGCTTACACCGCTGCGCGGTGAATGGCGCCACAACAAACACCGTCAACCGTACTCAGACAATCTAAGTCTGCATAAACAGAACACCAGACACCTTTGCAAGCCCAGCCACACAGCAGTCAGCGTTCGATGTGGCGCCATTCACCGCGCAGCGGTGTAAGCCACGGCGAATGCTGGCTGATGCGTGGCGTGCGATAGAAGAGCAACTAGCTTCGTAGCTGCCCATCCACAAACACCTTCAATTCCCCCGGTGCAAACGGCGTCCAAATCTCGTTAGTTGTCAAAGGCGCAGTGACAACAACAGCCACACGGTCGTCCGGTGACGCGTGCTCTGCAAAGTTGATGCTCATGTCTTGGTCACTTAACGTAGCCTTTGCAAACGGGTGCTTACGCTCGATGTAACAAAGATTCGTCGACGCATGCGCCCACAGTGCTTGGCCGTTAGACAGTAAAAAATTAAACGTGCCGTGTTTCGCAATTTGCGGCACCAGTTCTTTCAAGGTCAGGGTGAGTTCGTCAATCGACGGCACGTTGGCGTGTGACTTGGCCATCTCTTGCATCAACCAGCAAAACGCTTGTTCACTGTCGGTGTGACCGACGGGTTTGAAGCTGCCGTGCAAGCGCGGTGCGTAATTTTCAAGATTGCCATTGTGTGCAAATACCCAGTAGCGGCCCCACAACTCGCGCACAAAGGGATGGCAGTTTTCGAGGGCCACCACGCCTTGCGTGGCTTTACGAATATGCGAAATCACATTGCGGCTTTTGATGGGGTACTTGCGAATCAGCTCGGCCACAGGCGAGGTGCTGGCAGGCAGGTGGTCAATGAAATGGCGCAGGCCGCGGTCTTGCTCTGAGCCTTCAAAAAATGCAATGCCCCAGCCATCGGCGTGGTGGTCGGTCACGCCCGCACGTTGCGCGAAGCCACTGAAGCTGAAGGTGGCATCGGTGGGGTTTTTGCAGTTCAGTCCGAGCAATTGGCACATGGCGTTTCAATCAAAATCAATCGGGGCGCTGGCTTGGTTGGCGAATGCGCCAAGCGGCTAAAAGTGCCAGCATGCAAACAAACGCGAGCATCAAAAACACTTCATCAAACGCCGCCAGACGCATGGCCGAAGTGCTGCTGTTGGTGAGTGAATCACCATGCACGGCCAGTCGCCACTCCAGCAAAATGCCACACAGGCTCACGCCTGCAGCGCCGCCTAGCATGCGCAGAAAATTGATCACACTTGCACCTTGAGGAATCAAGCTGCTGTCCATGCCGCGCATGGCGCCGATATTGAGTGACGGCAAGATAAAGCCCAAGCCCACGCGTCCCAAAATCGCAAATGCCACCAGTACCCACAGACCTGTTTTTAAATTCACGGTGAGCATGAGTGCAAAAGACAGTGCCAACAACACCAAGCCAAAACTCACCATCAAGTGCGTGGGGTGTGTGCTGGAATAGCGACCTACGATGGCAATCGTGAACGCCAACAACAAACCGGATGGCAACAACAAAGTGCCCACATAGCTAGGTGACAGGCCCAGACCTAGTTGCAAATACAAAGGCAACAAATAGGTGGACCCAAACATCGCAATGCCGTAAATAAACGCCACGGTGGTGCCCATGGCAAATGGCCTATGGGCAAACAGCCCCAAGTTCATCAGCGGTTTGCCGTCGTTTTGAGTTTGTACGCGCTGCCACATCACAAACCCCGCCGTGCACAGCGCCGCCGCAACGACCAAGGCGACCGAGGTCGTGACATTGCCGCTGTGCAGCATCACCAAACCATTGAGCAAGCACAAGGTACCAACGGTGGCGAGTGCCAGGCCGCCTAAATCGAGTGAGGGCTTGCCGTGGTTGGCGCTCACGCCACCTGGGGCTGTCGTGGGCACATAACGCAGCGCCATCCATATGGAAATCAAGCAAAACGGCACCACCATGAAGAACAGCGCGCGCCAGCTCATCCAGTCCACCAACAAGCCACCGATGCTGGGGCCAAGCGCAGGGGCCAGCACCACGCCCATGCCAAAGAAGCTGTTGGCACGGCCTTGCTCGGAGGTGTCAAAGGCGCGCAAGATGATGATGGCGGGAATCGGTTGCACCACGCCTGCGGCCAAGCCCTCGATCACGCGCGCCGCCAGCACAAGGTTGTAATCCGTTGAAAGTCCGCCAGCAATGCCCGCGCTGAGCAACACCAACATGCAACCCAAGTAGGTGGTGCGATAGCCAAAGCGTGCCAGCAGCCACGGGGTGGTGAGCATGGACACCGTCATCGCCACCATGAAGCTAGAACTCACCCATTGCGCCAATTCTTGGCCAATGCCGAATTGCAAACTCATGTCGGGAATGCCTACGTTCATGATGGTGGACGACATGATGGCGGCCATGGAGCCAATCATCACGGTGGTCAGCAACAGCCAACGGTGGCGTGTGCCGTAGCGACTTTGCAATTCCGCCAATGAGCCGCGTTCAAGCATGTGTGCCTTTCGTGGCACAGGCTTTGCAAATGCAGGCTTGGCGTTGTGAAGCGGCAGGTACTTGGGCCAGCAACTCAGGTGAGAAAGACACGTTCACACACCAGCATGTGGCCGCTGCTTGCCCGGTTGCTTTGGCCGCTTCCATGGCGCATTGATTCGGCTGGCCGCACAAAGGACAGGCGCAAGCGTCAAGGGGGGCAGGCATGGGTCTGGACATGCCTCAAAGTGTAGCGAAGCGAACAAGGCACAATCATAAAATCTTATGTACGAATTCGCACCCACGCCCGAAGCTGCTCGTCTGCGGCTTGACTACGTTAGCCCCAAAGACTACGCGCACACGCGCAATGCCTTGGATGGGGCGGTCACGCATTTGTCGCCGTACCTCACGCATGGTTTTTTGACTGTGCCCGATGTGGCCAGTGCCATGTATCACCAATACCGCGTGGGCGTGCAACATAAGTTGATTTACGAACTAGGTTGGCGCGAATACTTCCAGCATATGCATCACCATTTGGGTGAAGGTATTGGACAGTCGTTGCATGAAGGTGTGTTGCCTGAGTCTGAGTACAGCACCGAACTGCCCGAAGACGTGCGCCATGCGTGTACCCGCGTGCCCGTGATCGACAACGCCATTCGCATGCTCTACACCACCGGCTATTTGCACAACCACGCACGCTTGTGGTTGGCTAGCTACATCGTGCACTTGCGCAAAGTGCACTGGCGTGTAGCTGCCGATTGGATGTACAGCCATTTGTTAGATGGTGACTTGGCCAGCAACTACCTCAGCTGGCAATGGGTGGCGGCCACGGGTAGTAGCAAGCCTTATTTGTTCAATGCCGACACGGTTGAAAAATTTGCACCAGAAATTTGGCACAGCCGTGGCACGTCGATTGACGTGAGTTACGAGTTGATGGACATCTTGGCCAACAGCTCAGCCACCGTGGCGCAGGTACGCAAAAACGAACTGGCTTGGGATGAGCCCAAGGTGTTTGTTGAGCCGCCTGCTGAGTTGGGTTTGACAAAACCGGTGACAAACGATGTGATGGGTAAACATGTGTGGTTGGTGCATCCGTGGGTGCTGGCCGATTTGCCTGAGGACTTGCCCGCGGATGTGGTGTGCGTGGCCGTGGCGTTTGCAGAATACACACAGGCACATCCGTGGAGTGCTTTGCGTTGGCACTTTGTGGGCGAGCGCATGGCCGCGCTCACGTCACACTGCTGGTTTGCCTCTGCTGACGAGGTATTGCAAGCTTTGGCCCAGGCGCAGAGTGTGCAAACGGTGGCACATCTGTGTTTGCCCGATCTCACTGCGATGCCTCATCTGCAACTGCGACCTGCACCACGCTTGTTCCGTCACATTGAAAAACCGATGGACTCGTTCAGCAAATGGTGGGTGCAAGTGAACAAAAATGTGCGGCACCTGCAGCAGCTGGTGTACCCGTTGGTCACGCGTACGCCGACGCCTTGAACGTGCTTTAAAGCGCCTTATTCGCCAGGCGCTGGTGTGACTTTGGTGATGAAGTATTCGGTTTCACCAAAGCAACCTGGCAAGCCTTTGTGCTGTTCGTATTCCACCACCACTTTTTGACCAATGTGTTTGTTGATCTGGTCAGCCACCGCATCATCACGCACGGTGAAAGCAAACTTTTCTGGAATGGCGGGCAGGGTGGCCAACGCGCGAATTTGTTCGCCTTCCCAAGTTTTGCAGATCCAACCTTTGTAAGAGAGCTTTTGCACAAAACCCACGCTCTCACCCCTGGAGTAGGTGAAGTGGTAAGAGAACAGCAGGTACACGCCCGCAGCCATGAACACAGTCAAAACCAAACCGATCACGGTGCGCAAAGCAAAGCGAAGGGTGGTGCTAATCAGAGGGTGTGTCATGGCAGGGTCTCAATTGCAAAATGGAATCTTTCCATCATAGTTCGCAGTGCCCATGAAAAACGGCTCCCTAAGGAGCCGTTTTCTATTGCTTCAAGGAGAAGTGATTAGGCTTGGCCCGCCTTCACTTTAGGCGTTGCCCGCCTTCACTTTCAAGCGCCAGGCATGCAGCAAAGGCTCGGTGTAGCCGCTAGGCTGCTCTTTGCCTTTGAACACCAAGTCGAGGGCGGCTTGGTAAGCAGGCGCTTTGGCAAAGCGACCTGCCATTTTTTGGTACAGCTTGTCGCCTGCGTTTTGCTTGTCCACCACGGAAGCCATGCGTTTGAACGTGGCGTTCACTTCAGCGGGGGTCACCACGCCGTGGTGCAACCAGTTGGC
>CANCGU010000041.1 GCA_947377705.1 Comamonadaceae bacterium | reverse complement strand
TCGCGGGTCTGCGTGGCCCATTCAAGGGCGAAAAGAAAAAGGGCTGAAGCAGAGCCCGCGAGGGTAGCCACCACCGTCGCCAAAGCCACCCACTTCGCCACGTAGCGCAGGAGGTCTAGCTTGGAAGATTGCTCAAGATGTGGCATCTGTCGCCCCGTAAGACTGACAGCCGAATATGAAAAAAGCCGTTCAATGACGAACGGCTTTTTAAGGTGCTGATTAGGCTTGGCGGAGAAGGAGGGATTCGAACCCTCGGTAGGGTCGCCCCTACGCTTGATTTCGAGTCAAGTACATTCGACCACTCTGCCACTTCTCCTGATTCGGTGTCGTTTGTCGAAGCCGCAATTCTATCAGGGGCGACGTGCGCCAGCGCCACCCAAAGGCTGCACCACCACACCCGGCCCCGCAGGTGCGCCCCCCGTACTACCGACGGGACTGATGGTCATAGAAGCCAGTGAGCCAGAAAACAAACCACTGTCTTCAATTTCAATCGTGGCGGCACGTTCCGCGCGTGTGAGAACTAATAAGCTTTTCTTGCCGCGCACAGAGGCGATCATGGTCCAGCCTTGACGAGGCAGCTGCTCGGCAAAAAAGTTGTAACTGCTGGTCGCGTCATTGGGCAATTCAAACACCGCGCGGCCTAACCAACCTTCACCGACGCCAAAAATCAAAGACTCAGCTGTGCGCAATTTGGTGCCCACCGGCAAAGGCATGCGACCAAGCTGCTCCATGCTGGGACGCTGACTGTTGTCGGCATTGGGTTCCGAGCTCGACGGTGTTGCACAAGCCGTGAGTAGCGCTGTGGTTAACAACACGATTAAATATTTCACAGCACAGTTCCTTAAAGTTTTGCCAACTGTATCAGCCGCGCAACTCAGCCACGCCACCCATATAAGGGCGCAGCGCTTCAGGCACGCGGACGCTGCCATCGGCTTGTTGGTAGTTTTCCAGCACCGCCACCAAGGTGCGGCCCACCGCAAGACCAGAGCCGTTCAAGGTGTGCACGAGTTCGTTTTTGCCTTGGGCGTTTTTGAAACGCGCTTGCAAGCGACGCGCTTGGAAGGCTTCGCAGTTCGACACCGAGCTGATTTCGCGGTAGGTGTTTTGCGCGGGCAACCACACTTCAAGGTCGTGGGTTTTGGTCGCACCAAAGCCCATGTCGCCCGTACACAGCAACATCACGCGGTAAGGCAAGCCCAGCTTTTGCAACACAGCTTCGGCGTGGCCCGTCATTTCTTCCAAGGTGTCGTAGCTCTTGTCGGGGTGCACGATTTGCACCATTTCCACCTTGTCGAACTGGTGTTGGCGAATCAAGCCGCGTGTGTCGCGGCCTGCACTGCCCGCTTCAGAACGGAAACATGGCGTGTGTGCCGTGAGCTTGATGGGCAACTCGTTTTCAGCCACCACCACGTCGCGTACGAAGTTGGTCAAAGGCACTTCGCTGGTGGGAATGAGGTAGAGCGCGGTGCTTTCGCTGGTGGCTTCACCTTCTTGGCCGCCTTTTTTGGCGGCGAACAAGTCTTCTTCAAACTTGGGCAATTGACCTGTACCTTTGAGGCTGTCGGCGTTCACGATGTACGGTGTGTAGCACTCGGTGTAGCCATGCTCTTGGGTTTGCACATCCAGCATGAACTGCGCAAGCGCACGGTGCATGCGGGCAATTTGGCCCTTCATCACGGTGAAGCGTGAGCCTGAGAGCTTGACGCCCATTTCAAAGTCGAGGCCCAAAGGCTCGCCCAAATCCACATGGTCCTTGGGCGTGAAGCCCAACGGTGTTGGCTCGGTGCCGGTGGGGCTCCAGCTGCGCAGCACCACGTTGCCATGTTCGTCCTCGCCCGCAGGCACGCTGTCGTGTGGCAGGTTGGGCACGGCCAGCAAAAGGGCTTGCAACTCGGCCTGCAAGGCCTCTAAGCGCACAGCCGAGGTGTCGAGTTCGGTTTTGATGTCGGCCACTTGGGTCATCACGCCCTCGGCACTCTCGCCTTTGGCTTTGAGCATGCCGATTTGCTTTGACAGCGCATTGCGACTGGCTTGCAACTCTTCGGTGCGGGTCTGCAAAGTTTTGCGTTCGGCTTCTAAAGCTTGGTAAGCATCGACGTTCAAAAACGCTTGTGAATTTTTGCGAGTTTCGAGCTTGGCAATGACGCTGGGCAGATCGCGACGGAGTTGGTTGATATCGAGCATTTACTTTCAGTCCTTTTATTTCAGTCCCTTGGGCAAGGGAAACTTGATGGTTTCTTTAACACCATCGAGGGTTCGTACAGACACGGCACCCAAGGCGCGCATGCGGGCAATGACTTGTTGCACCAAGATGTCGGGAGCCGAGGCGCCGGCGGTCAGGCCCACACGGGTCACGCCTGTGAACCATGCTTCTTTCAGTTCGTCGGCGTTGTCGACCATGTAGCTTTGGGCGCCCGAGCGCTGCGCGACATCGCGCAAGCGGTTGCTGTTGGAGCTGGTAGGGCTGCCCACCACAATGACCAACTCGACCTCATTGCTCAGCACCTTGACCGCGTCTTGGCGGTTTTGAGTGGCGTAACAAATGTCTTGCATCTTGGGCTTGCGAATGTTGGGGAAACGCGCCACGACTGCTGCGCTGATGTGTGCAGCATCGTCGACGCTGAGCGTGGTTTGCGTCACCACCGCCAAACGGTCGGTTTGTTTGGGGTTGACCTTGGCCACATCGGCCACGTCTTCCACCAAATAAATGCCCCCGAGCAACTGGCCCATGGTGCCTTCGACTTCGGGGTGGCCCTTGTGACCAATCATGATGAATTCGAAACCTTCTTTGTGCAACTTCGCCACTTCAACATGGACCTTGGTCACCAAGGGGCAAGTGGCGTCAAACACGTTGAACCCACGGCGCTCGGCCTCTGCCTCAACTGATTTGGGGACACCATGGGCGCTGAAGACCAAGGTGGCGCCTGCAGGGACATCCGCCAAATCTTCAATGAAGATGGCGCCCCGGCGCTTGAGATCTTCCACCACGTAGGTGTTGTGCACGATTTCGTGACGCACATACACGGGCGCGCCAAACTTTTCGAGGGCACGGTCTACGATGTCGATCGCACGGTCCACGCCCGCGCAAAACCCACGGGGCGCAGCGAGGACGATTTCTTGCAGGTTGTTACTCATGCTGGTTTACAAAATGCCAATGACACGCACTTCAAACGTCACCGGCTGGTTGGCCAGCGGGTGGTTGAAGTCAAACAAGACCGAATCGTCCGTCACTTGCTGCACTGCGCCAGCGAAAGAGCCTTGGCCATTGGGCGCAGGAAACTGCACCACATCGCCCACGTTGTATTGCTCATCGGGATCGCCGAATTCTTTGAGCAAGCTCTTGCTCACCCACTGCTGCATCTCGGGGTTGCGCTCACCAAAAGCCAAACCCGCAGCCAACTCAAACGTGGTGTGTGCGCCCTCTTCCAAGCCCATCAAACGCTGCTCCAACGCGGGCGACAACTCGCCCGAGCCCAGCGACAGCGTGGCTGGCTTGTCGTTGAACGTGTTAATGACGTCACCTTGCGGTCCCGAAAGCCGATAGTGCAGCGTTAAAAAAGAAGCAGGGCCGATGGTAGGGTGAGGGCTGGATGCAGTCATAGGACTCTCTGTGTTGAACCGACTATTGTAGAAAGCTCTCAAGATGGACCGAATGCCCGAAACGATGTCGATTCAACAACTCCCCCTTGAAATGCGTCCCCGCGAAAAGCTCCTCAAACATGGGGCTTCAGCGCTGACCGACACCGAGCTTCTGGCCCTCTTTCTACGCACCGGCATCAAAGGCAAAAGCGTGTTCGTCATGGCGCAAGAGCTGCTAGAGCGTTTCAAAGGTTTTGCAGGCCTGATTCATGCCAGTGCTTCGGAGCTCAAAACCTTCAAAGGCATGGGGGGCGACGCCAAACGCTCGCAACTGGTGGCGGTGCTAGAGATGGCACGCCGAGCCTTGACCCAAGAACTCACGGAAACCGCGGTGATGAACTCCCCCAATGCGGTCAAGCAATACCTGCAACTCGAACTTGCGCAACTCAAACACGAGGTTTTTGCCGTTTTGTTTCTCGATGCCCACAACCGATTGCTGTCATACCAGCCCATGTTTCGCGGCTCGCTGTCGCAAACCATGGTCTACCCACGCGAAGTAGCCAAAACCGCCTTGGCCCTGGGCGCGGATGGCGTGGTGCTGGCGCACAACCACCCAGGCGGCACCGTCAAGCCCTCACAAGCCGACATGAAACTCACCCGCACCTTGCAAGAGGCGCTGGCCCTGATTGATGTGACGGTGCGCGACCACATCATCGTGGCGCAGGGCAAGTATTTGTCAATGGCCGAAGAAGGTTTGCTGTAAAAGGATTGCCACTATTTGGCAGAAACAATGGCCCCTCGCAGCGCCAGATTCAGCCGGTCAATCACTTCGGCCCAGTCTGAGTCTCCCAACAACTCCTCTTTCAACAACGCGGCCTGAGCCGTATTCCAGAACTGCGCGTCTTCGAGCCGAATGGAGGAATTCAAAGGTGAATGTGTTTGGATGAATTGACGAATATTCGCAGCGTCATTGGGCAAACCCAGCTGCGCAAATAACTCAGTAAACCCGTGAAAAACTTTATCCATACGAACTCCTTGCCATTTTCAAAAATCAAGATCATCGCGATGAAGAAGCATCTTCGTTCGATCAGGCCATTCCGACAAGTTGAACGATCAAAAATATACTCAGCGGAGGGTTCATGTGTATGTACGATGGCATACAAAATCTAAATCCAGCCATCAATGGCAACACCAAGAAAAAAACGCCATGAAAGCCAAATCGCTGCAAGACTTGAGCGCCATTCGCAAGCAAGTGACGGCCGCGGCCCTAGCAGCCGCTGCCGCCGAAGAAGCCCGCCGCGAAGCCGAACGCCGCGCGGAGGCTGAGCGCAACTTATTCACCCAAGCGGTGGGCAATGTCAAACCCATCGCTGCCAAAGCTCGCGTACTCATCACCCCACAACGCCCAGCGGCACGCCCCCTGCGACAAACGCTAGACGACCAAGCTGCCTTGCTCGAAAGCATGAGCGACGAATTCGATGTGAGCACCCTGCTCGACGTGGATGACCAACTGAGCTTCAGACGCCCCGGCATCGGCACCGATGTGACATACAAACTGCGCAAAGGTGAATGGAGCCTGCAGGGCCAGCTCGACCTGCACGGTCTGCGCAGCGACGAGGCCCGCGAAGCCCTAGGGCAGTTTGTGCGTGACGCCAAACGCATGGGTTGGCGGTGTGTGCGCGTGGTCCACGGCAAAGGCTTGGGCTCTCCCGGCAAAGAGCCGGTGCTCAAAAGCAAGGTTCAGCGCTGGTTGGTGCAAAAAAATGAGGTGTTGGCCTTTGTACAGGCCAAGCCTTCGGATGGGGGTGCGGGTGCCTTGGTGGTGTTGCTAGGACCTAGCAACGTCTAACTTCACCAAGGGTTTAAACGCCTTTGTTGCGCATCCAATCGGCCGTTTGAAAAAAACTGTTTTTCAAACGCGTGCGCAAACCTTCAGGTACGTCTGTTTCACCCATCGCTTGGTCCATGCAAGCCAACCATTGGTCGCGTTCTTTGATACCAATGGCAAAAGGCATATGGCGCATGCGCAAGCGCGGGTGGCCATGCTTTTCAACGTAATAGTCCGGACCACCCAACCAACCGCACAAGAACATGAACAAGCGCTCACGCGCATTGGCCAACTCGGGGCCGTGTGCAGCACGTAAATCTAGGTAAGCAAGCTCTAAGTCCATCAGATCATAAAAACGCTCTACCAAAACGCGTACGCGTTCTTCGCCCCCGATCCATTCAAAGGGCGTATCAAAAGGTGATTTTTCTTCGATTTGCATGCGCTCGATTGTCGCGGCACTCAGGCTTGACCACTCACGATTTGCCACAAATTTTCGGCCGCAGGTGTCATTTCTGAACTTTGGCGATAAAGCCTGATCTCCAGCGGTAAATGCCACTTGGACGAACCTGCCAATTGAAGTGCGCCACTGGCTAACTCATCTTTGATCAACGATTGAGGCAACCATGCAATGCCTCGGCCCGCCAACGCCATGCTTTTCAGCAAAAACGCGTTATGGGCCGTAAAGATGACCGAAACATTAGGCAAAGACGCCGACGCCGCACCTTCAACAAAGAGGTGTTTGAGCTTGGCACGCATCACACGCCCGAGACCGGAAGCTTCGCTGTATTCAAGAATTGGTAAAACGCCAGGCCCATCTAGTTTGAAAAGCGAATCGCCAGAGGCATCGGCCGCGGTCACTGGCAACAGCACATCATCGCCAAGCTTGACCATCGGGTACTGACCCTCGTCCAACTTACCCAATACATCTGAATGGCCATAAGAAAGCAGAAATTGAACCCGGCGCTGCACCATCAAGTCCTCACACGCGTGTGAGTTATCGGTCATCGTCTGAATGGGGCCTAGTCGCAAACGTGTTTCAAGCACGCCCAACCATTTGGGAAAAAACAAAATAGACAGGGAATGCGTACTGGCAAAACGCAGGCTCGCTGAAGCCAAATCTTGGGCGGCACGCGCCTTGATTCGTGCGGCTTCCAAAGCAGACAGGGCGCCTTGAATCAGGGGTTGAAACTTCTTGCCTGCCGCCGTTAATTCGACGGGATGCGCGGTGCGATCGACCAGATCAACACCGACCCATTCTTCAAGCGAACGGATATGGCGGCTCAGCGCTGGTTGTGCAATGGCACGTACTTCAGCGGCTCTGGAAAAGTTACCAGTCTCAGCAAGCGTTAAAAAATCCTCTAACCAATCAAGGTCTAAAGGTCTGTTTCCTGGGCCCATCGTTCACTTTGGATAGTTTTATGCAATTTTAGTATTGGACGTCATACAGACGAAAAGGAATCATTGCGACATCCCTATTTTGCTCACCCAAGGAAAAACCCATGCCTGCTATCAAAAATTACCGCGGAATCATCCCAGCCATTTCATGCCCATTCACGCCTGACCACCGCATTGATGAACCTGCGCTGCGCAAGTTGGCGTCATGGCTCGCCACCCATGATGGTGTTGTGGCCATCATGACCAACGGCCATACAGGGGAAGTCTTCTCACTCACCCCCTCTGAGCGGGCCGAGGTCACGCGCATCGTCGCAGACGAATTGAAGGGTCGCATGCCCGTCATTTCATCCATTGTTTGCGAAGGCTTGGCCGATGCTGCTGAACACGCACGCGCCGCCAAAGCAGCTGGGGCTGTGGCCTTAGATGTCATGCCACCACACCATTGGTTGCGTTTCGGCTTCACGCCCAAGCACGCACTCGAATACTTTGAGGCCATCCACCAAGCTGCACCAGACCTCGATTTGGTTTGCCACGTTTATCCAGCGTGGACCCGTGCCTCCTACTCATCACAGCTGCTGGCTGATCTGGCACGACTGCCCTATGTCCAAGCCTTCAAAGTGGGCCAGCGCGACATGAACAAATACGCACGAGACATCCAAGCCATTCGCGAAGCCGATGCCTCCAAGTCCATTCTGACCTGCCACGATGAATACCTGTTGGCCTCTATGGTGCAAGGTGTTGACGGTGCATTGGTGGGTTTTGCGACCTTCATTCCACAACTCATCATCGATTTGTGGAATGCGGTCAAAGCGGGCGATTTGAACAAAGCCATCGCCATTCAAGCCCTCATCACACCACTCAAAGATGCCGTTTACGGCGGTGGCGAGCCCACAGGTGAGGCGCATGCACGCATGAAAGGCGGCATGTATTTGGCAGGCGTACTGGATGCGCCCACCGTTCGCCCGCCCACCGAGGCGCCCAACGCCAAAGAAATGGAAGCCTTGCGTGCCGCCGTGCAGCAAGCTGGTTTACTCAAGCGTTAATTCGTAGAACCACTCTCAGGAGACACACATGAAAAGAAACACTTTTTTACGCGTGGCGCTGGCCAGTTTGGCGTTGACGGCCTTTGGCAGTTGTTTTGCACAGAGCTATCCCACACGCGCCGTGCGCGTCATCATTCCCTTTCCACCCGGAGGAACGCTGGACACTTTGGGGCGCACCGTGGCACAAAAACTCAGCGAGCAAATGGGGCAACCGTTTGTCGTCGAAAACAAACCCGGTGGCAACGGAACCATTGGTGCCGACGCCGTGGCCAAAGCACCTGCCGATGGCTACACCTTGTTGTTCAACGCCTCGACTTTCACCACGGCACCGATGACCATGAAGCAGGTGCCCTACTCTGTGGTGAAAGACTTTGCACCGGTGGCCTTGGTTGCCAAAGCGCCGCTGTCTGTTGCGATCAATAAGAACTTGCCCATCACCGATGTGAAGTCACTGATCAGCTACGCCAAGGCCAACCCAGGAAAAATGACATTCGCCGTCGGTTCGATTGGCTCTGCTGGTCATCTCTCCACCGAGCTACTGAAACGCGTCGGCGGTATGGACTACACCGTCGTGCCCTACAAAGGCACAGCCCCTGCGTTCCAAGACTTGGTCGGCGGTCAGATCGATGGGTTCATTGATCCAATTCTGGGATCACTTCAGTACCACAAGAGCGGCATGCTGCGCGTGATTGCAGTGACTTCGGCCACGCGAACACCGAATTTGCCAGACGTCCCCACCGTGTCTGAAACCATTCCTGGCTATGAGTTTTACAGCTGGTACGGCCTGTGGGCACCTGCAAAGTTGCCTGCAGACATCAAGACACGTTTGAACGAAGAAGTGAACAAAGCCCTCTCCCCCGAGGTGCGCGAAAAATTCACACAACAAGGTTTGCTGATCAATGGCGGAAGCGTGGAAGACTTCGTGAAGTTTCAAACCAACGATATGAATCGCGCTCAAAAAATCATCACAGAAGGCAACATTCGTGTCGAATGACGCCTCTACACACCGTCCCTGTGCAGTGGTCACTGGCAGCAGTTCAGGCATTGGTCAATGCATCGCTGAACATTTGCTTCTGAATGGGTGGCGAGTCGTGGGTCTGGACATGGCGCCGCCCACCCTCCACAACCCGCATCTGAAAGCGGTGCAAGTGGATTTGTCAGATCACTCAGCCATCATGGCGATGGCCCATGAGCTGAAAGAGATCAACGCCTTCGTGCATGCAGCAGGTGTTTTGCGTGTCGGTCGTTTGGGCGAGCTTGACCCGATGAACGGTGAATTGATGTGGCGAATCCACACACAGGCAGCCATCAGCTTGGCCAATGTGTTGATTCCTCACATGGTGAATCACAAGCAGGGGCGTGTTGTCTTCATTGGCAGTCGCGTGGCCCAAGGCATGCCTGGACGCAGCCAATATGCCGCCACAAAAGCCGCGTTGATTGCATTGGCACGCAGTTGGGCAAGTGAGGTGGCTTGTGCCGGTGTCACCGTCAATGTGGTGTCACCTGCGGCAACACAAACCACGATGTTGTCAGACCCTGCCCGCGCGACCAGCGCGCCCAGACTCCCGCCATTAGGACGCCTCATTCAGCCAAAAGAAATCGCCGAGCTGGTTGCATTTTTGCTCTCTCCCGCAGCCGCAGCCATCACCGGACAAGACATCGCCATTTGTGGCGGTGCATCTCTGCCTCAATAAACAAAGTCTTCGACATCCATTTATGAAAATCGTCAACATCCTCGAGTCCACACGTCCCATCAAATCGGACATTCGCAACGCCTACATTGACTTCTCCAAGATGACGCTCAGCCTGGTGGCTGTCGTCACCGATGTCATCCGCGATGGCAAACCTGTGATCGGCTACGGTTTCAACTCCAACGGCCGTTACGGCCAAGGCGGTCTCATTCGTGATCGTTTCTTGCCACGCCTTCTTGAAGCAGATCAAGCTTCGCTGCTGAATGTCACCGGTGACAACCTCGACCCTCACAAGATTTGGGCGCAGATGATGATCAACGAAAAACCCGGTGGCCACGGTGAGCGCTCGGTGGCCGTGGGAACCATTGACATGGCTGTCTGGGATGCTGTTGCAAAAATTGCAGAAAAACCGTTGTACCAACTACTCGCCGAACAATACGGTGACGGCACCGCCAACCCCCGCGTCTTTGTGTATGCTGCTGGCGGCTATTACTACCCGGGCAAAGGCGTGGAAGGTTTGCAACGTGAAATGACCAGCTATTTAGAGCGTGGCTACTCTGTCGTGAAAATGAAAATTGGTGGCGCGAGTTTGGCCGACGATTGCACACGCATTGAGTCTGTTTTGAAAATCCTCGGCCCAGGCCAGCAATTGGCCGTCGATGCCAATGGTCGATTCGATCTCGAAACAGCCATCGCGTATGGCCGTGCGCTGTCCCAATACCCGTTGTTTTGGTATGAAGAAGCGGGCGACCCACTGGACTATGAACTGCAAGCCCGACTGGGTGAGGTCTACGCAGGCTCCATGGCCACCGGTGAAAACTTGTTCTCCATGCAAGATGCACGCAACTTGATTCGTCACGGCGGCATGCGCCCTGACCGTGACTGGTTGCAATTTGATTGCGCACTGAGCTATGGTTTGGTGGAGTATTTGCGCACCTTGGAGATGCTCAAAGAACACGGCTGGTCTCCCAAACGTTGCATTCCGCATGGCGGCCATCAAATGTCGCTGGCCATCGCCGCAGGCCTTGGTTTAGGTGGCAATGAAAGTTACCCAGACCTGTTCCAACCTTACGGGGGCTTCCCAGATGGTGTGAAAGTCAACAACGGTTATGTCGACTTACCTGCCCTGCCCGGCATTGGGTTTGAAGGCAAGTCTGATTTGATTGCCGAGATGCGGGCTTTGGCTTCTTAAACCAAGACCTCAGCCGTCAAATGTTTGGCAGCTTCGCGCACGGTCAGCCCTGACAGGCGTGTGCGGTGTTGCACCAAAAATCCAGTCACGGCTTGAGGATTCCAGCGCGCGTAGTCGCGCAATGCCCAGCCGATGGCTTTGCGGATGAAAAATTCTTTCTCATCGGCCAGTTGTTGCGCAAAGCCAAACAAGCGCGTCGTGTCGGTGTCTAAGCGCCAGCCCAGTTGATGCAACATGGCTGAGCGGCGCACCCAAAAGCTCGTGTGCGTCAGCCAGGCATCCATGACCTTGGCTGAATCTGGTTTTTGCTGTACCGCTGCGCGCATCACCTCGGCGATGACGACACTTAGACCATCCACGGTTTCCCACCATGCATCACGCAGCAGCAAGGCTTGCAACGCGGGCAGGTCGTTCACGCTTAACTGGGCGCTGTGTTGACGCAGCAAGTCCACGGCGGTGTAGCGGTATTCACGCTCGGGCTTTTGCCATAACAGTTTGGCAGCGGTCAGCAAATCATCTGCGCGTTGCCACTGCACTTTGCCAATGCCCTTCACCGCTGCACGGCGCACGGGCGCTGGCAAACCCAAGAACTCAAATTGGTTGAGCAGGTAGGCCTTCATGGCCTCAGCTCTTGCCTCATCAGCCAAAGGCGTGAGGGTGCTTTGGACCGCGAGCACAAACTGCTGAGGCGTCATCGCCACCGCAGTCATGACGCCTGTCGCAAGGTCTGCACCACAGGGCGGCGCAGGACATCGCGCAGACCCCACCAGCCTGCAGCCAAGGCCAACAACGCCCCCACCACCGCGCCTAACAAAGGCGTCCACGCACTGGCGGTCCATTCAAACTCAAACGCAAATCGGGCCAAGCCCCAACCCATGGCCATGGCCACACAGGTGGCGAGCAAACCCGCCAGTGCGCCGATGCCGGCCAACTCAGCACGTTGCACATTCGCCAGCAATTGGTTCGACGCGCCCAGTGCACGCAACACCGCATATTCACGCGCACGTTCTTCGCGTGTGGCGGTCACTGCCGCAAACAATACGACGAGGCCAGCCGCCAAAGTGAACAAGAACAAAAATTCCACGGCACTCACCACTTGGCCGAGCACGCTTTGCACTTGGTTCAAAGTCGCTCCCATGTCCACACTGGTGACGTTGGGAAAACGGTTGATGAGTTGGTTGTCGAATGTGGGCGAGGACTTGTCTGTCGCAGCCATTCGTTGCGGCGCACGAAACGCGGCAATGTAGGTGGTGGGCACATCAAAGCCCGCCCCGGTGGTCATGTGACTGACGGGATACATCACAAAAAAGTTGGCACGCATGGACGTCCAGTCCACACGACGCACCGAGGTGATGCGTGCTTCGTGCAGCACACCGGCCATGTCAAAGCGCAGCTTGTCGCCCAACTTGAGCTTCAAGGTTTTGGCAATGCCTTCCTCGATGCTCAGGGCATTGGCTTCTTCGGCTTGCCATGCGCCCACAACGACGGTGTTGTGTTCGGGTTGATCGGCACTGAACGACACGTTGAACTCGCGGTCCACCAATCGTTGGGCGCGTTCTTCGGTGTAGCTGTCGGGCGTGACGGTGTTGTCGTTCACCGCGACCAATCGCGCGCGAATCATGGGGTACCAATCGAGCTTGTTCACCCCGGCTTCACGCAAAGTTTGCAAAAACGGTTCGGCCTGGCTTGGCTGAATGTTGATGACAAAACGATTCGGTGCATTCGCCGGTGTGGCATTTCGCCAACTGCTAATCAGATCCGTGCGCAGCAGCACCAACAAGGCCAAGGCCAGCAAGCCAACGGCAAGCGCACTGACCTGCACCATCGCATACACGGGGCGCGCACTCACCTGTCGCGTGGCCAGCATCAGCCATGGCGGCGCACTGCCCTCCACCACGCTGCGGCGCAACACTTGCACAGCCAACCACGCCATGCCAGCAAACAACAGCACTGCACCTGCAAAGCCGCCCACCACCATGAGGCCGAGTTTCAAATCACGGCTGACCGCAATCAACAACACCGAAAAACCTGTGAGCCCCAAAGCCCACACACTCAGGGTGGTGGCTTTGAGTTCGCCCACATCGCGGCGCATCACGCGAAGTGCGGGCACGCTGGCGAGTTGCAGCACGGGTGGCAAACCAAAGGCCAGCAACAAGGTCAGGCCTGTCCCCAAGCCATACACCACGGGCCATACGCTGGGGGCAGGCAACGCGGTTTCGACCAAACCTTTGAGCAAAGCCACGAACACCAAATGCACGGCATAGCCCAAGGCCAAGCCCAACACGCTGGCAAAGGTACCCACCCACACAAACTCGGCGGTGTACGACAAGGCAATGTGGCGTTGGCTCAGGCCCAACACGCGCAACATGGCGCAGTCATCCAAATGGCGTGCGGCGAACCCGCGTGCAGCCAACGCCACCGCCACGGCGCTGAGCAAGGCAGCCAACAAGGCGACCAAGTTTAAGAACTTGCCCGCACGGTCCAAGGTTTGACGCATCTCGGGTCGACCTGCTTCGAGCGATTCCACACGCACCCCACGCACCTCTGGCTTTTTACTCTCGGCTTCTGCCCAGGCTAAAAAAATTTGACTCGCGGCATTTGGCCCGACCACGGCATAACGCCATGTCACACGACTGGCAGGTTGAATCAGCGCCGTGGCAGCTAGGTCGGCGCTGTTCATCAACACGCGCGGCGCAAAGTTCATGAAGCCGGCACCACGGTCTGGCTCATGCACCAGCACGCGGCTGATGCGCAAGCGACTGTTGCCTAACCACACGCTGTCGCCCACATCCAAGCCCAACGCTTCTAAGCCTGCGGGTTCCACCCAGACCTCACCGCGGTTGGGGATGAGGGTGGTTTTCTCGGCAACTTCGACCTGTGCCAAACTGCTGGCCACTTTGAGTTGGCCGCGCAATGGGTAGCCTGCATCGGCGGCTTTGAGCGCCACCAAACGACTGTTGCTCTCCAGACCGTTTTGCGTTTGGCCGCGCGCCATGGTGGGGAAGCTCAAGGTGGTCACCCCCTGCAAGCCATCCGCTTTGGCGCGTTGCAAGATGTGCGCGGGCGTGGCTTGGTCGCTCACCACCACCACATCGCCGCCCAAGAGTTGGCGGGCATCGCGTTGCAAACCGCCATTCAAACGGTCGGCCAAAAAACTCACCGAGCTGAGTGCGGCCACACCCAGCGCCACAGCCACCACCAGCAAGCGCAACTCACCTGCGCGGGCATCGCGCCAGAGTGTGCGCCAGGCTTGCGTCCACCATGTCACACCTGTTTGTTTGACGCCTGCAGGTGCAGCCACCGCACCAAGCGCTTGCCCTGCGTCATGCGTGGACGCATCTTGCGTGCGTTCGCTCATGCTTGCGCCACCTTGCGTACGCCGCCAATCGCCAATGACGAGTCCATCTGCAAACGCTCACGCTCGGTGTAACAAAGAAAGTGTTTGTTGGTTGCCCGGCCAATGGTGCACAGCTGCAAACGTGTGGCCAAGTCATAGCCCATTTGCGTAATACCACTGCGCGACACCACCACAGCCACGCCCATTTGCGCAGACTTCATCACCATCTCGCTGGTCAAGCGACCGGTGGTGTAAAAAATCGAATCGGCATCGGCAACCACACCGTTCATCCACATCCATCCTGCGATGGTGTCGATGGCGTTATGGCGGCCTACGTCTTCCACAAAAATTTGCATGTGCTCACCATTGAACAACGCACAACCGTGCACCGAGCCAGCAGACTTGTAGGTGGACTCTTGCAAACGAATGGCGTTGAGCACACCGTACAAACGCGCTTGGCTGATGCGTGCCTCAGGCAGCACCAAGGTGTCGATCTCGCCCATCAAGTCACCAAACACACTGCCCTGTCCGCAACCCGTGGTGACCACCCGCTTTTCAGTGCGCGCGGCAATATCGGTAATGCCGTGTCTCGTTTTGACAGCCGCAGCGCCTGCGCCGTCTTCGCCTGCCTCCCAATCGACCGTGATGGATTCGACCTCACGCACATCGCCCACCAAACGTTGATTGCGCAAATAGCCCAACACCAACAGCTCTGGATGCGCACCCAAGGTCATCAGCGTGACAATTTCGCGTTTGTCCACATACATCGTCAGCGCGCGCTCAGCGGGGATAGACACCTGCTCGTGCACACCATGCTCGTTGACCACATCAATATGACGGGTCAGTTCGGCTTGGGCTTGGGTGAGATGGGGCAGCGCGTTAGAGGTAGAAGATGCGATAGACATAAGCTGACAAGGCTACAACAAAAAGGGCCGACACTTCTCAGTGCGGCCCGATAACAGCGAAGCTGTGAGGATTACTTTTTAGCCGGTGCAGCAGG
>CANCGU010000040.1 GCA_947377705.1 Comamonadaceae bacterium | reverse complement strand
GAGCCTTTGCCACGCGCATTGTTCGACAAGATGCTGGCCGCCAAAAACTTCCAAAGCGGTTTGCAAACGCTGCGTCAAATCGAGTTCTCACTCGTGGACATGCTGCTGCACTCTGACGGCGCAAAAGCACAAGATTTCATGCAAGTGCTGCGCGATGTGCGCGCTGAAGTGGCCGTGTTGCAAAGCCCTGCGTGGGGCCGCACGCTGCACACGTTCAGCCACATCTTTGCCGGCGGCTACGCGGCCGGCTACTACAGCTATAAGTGGGCCGAGGTGCTGAGCGCCGATGCCTACGCCGCGTTTGAAGAAACCGCAGGCGCAGATGGCGAACCTAGCATTGAAACAGGCCGCCGCTACCGCGAAACCATCCTAGAAGTCGGCGGCAGCCGCCCAGCGATGGAATCATTCAAAGCCTTCCGTGGCCGCGAACCTCAACTGGATGCGCTGCTGCGCCATCAAGGCATGAGCGCCGCGCATTGAGCATCACCAAGGAATCGCTGCGCCTTTGTAGTCCACAAAATGCGCAGCGGCTTTCGCTGGCAAATCATCCAAAGCACTGAGTAAACCCGCCACCGATTGCGTAGGTGTGAGGCAGTCTTGTGCAGGCACAAACGGCGCTGACAAATTGGATGCCACTGTGCCCGGCTGCATGGCGGCCACCACGAGTTGTGGGCGTTTACGTGCAGCCTCAATCGCTGCGGTTTGCAGCACCATGTTCAATGCCGCTTTGGCTGCACGGTAGCCATACCAACCGCCTTTGCCGTTGTCGCTGATGCTGCCCACACGTGCCGAGAGCTTGGCGTAGATGCTGCGCTGCTCGGTGGCGAGTAAAGGCACAAAGTGTTTGAGCAGCAACGCGGGACCAATGGTGTTGACTTCAAACGCACGGGCCAGTTGTGTGGCGTTGAGTGCGCCCATGTGTTTTTCTGGCCCCTGCCCGTCGATGGTGAGTGCGCCTGTGGCATCGATGATGAGGTGAAACGGGCCTTGAGATTTCGCAACGAGCTCAGCAGCCGCAGCAGCCGCAGCAGCCATGCTGGCCTCGTCTTCTAAACAAAATGCAGGCTGCGAATTGCGCGACAAGCCCACCACTTGCGAGCAAGTTGCATCGGCCTGCAAGGCCTCAACAAAAGCACTCCCCAGCGCACCCGATGCGCCCAGCACCAAAGCCCGATAAGAAGTGCCTAGGCTTTTCAAAACTTGAGCGTCTTCACGCCGGTGGATGTGCCCAGCAAACACACCTGCGCTTTTTGATGCGCAAACACACCCACGGTCACCACGCCCGGCCATTGGTTCACGTCTGACTCAAACTTCAGTGGATCGGTGATGTTCAAACCCGTCACGTCCACGATGTGCTGGCCGTTGTCAGTGACCAAAGGTTGACCATCTTTCAAACGCACCTTGGCGCTGCCACCCATCGCGGCGAACTGGCGCATCACGCGAGCGGTGGCCATGGGAATCACTTCGACCGGCAAGGGGAACGCACCCAATGCATCGACCAGTTTGCTTTCATCGGCAATGCACACAAACATCTTGGATTGCGCGGCCACAATTTTTTCGCGGGTCAACGCAGCGCCGCCGCCCTTGACCATATGACCTTGGTGGTCGATTTCGTCTGCACCGTCGATGTAGACCGACAGGCTTTCTACCTCAGCCGCTTCAAACACTTGGATGCCCAAGGCTTGCAAGCGTTCGGTGGAGGCCACCGAGCTCGACACCGCGCCTTTGATTTGGTCTTTCATGGTGGCCAAGGCGTCGATGAACTTGTTGACGGTTGAGCCCGTGCCCACGCCCACCACCTCGCCGGGCACCACATATTGCAAGGCGGCTTGGCCCACCAAAGTTTTCAATTCATCTTGTGACAAAGATGCGGCATGGGTAGACGTTTTCGTAGGCGTGTTCATGGGCGAAAATCCAAGCTTGTATTGACCAAAGCTTGAGATTATCCATGTCGTTGTTGCCCTATTCCCTCGCCCGCCCTTTTCTGTTCGCTTGTGATCCGGAAACCGCCCATGAACACACGCTGGCCATGTTGGCCCGCACGCAAAACACACCGTTGGCTTGGGCCTATTGCCAAACCCGTGTGCACGACCCCGTTCAATTGGCAGGCTTGACCTTCCCCAACCGCGTGGGCTTGGCCGCTGGTTTGGACAAAAACGCGCAGTGCATCGACGGCTTGGCCGCCATGGGTTTTGGCTTTGTCGAAGTGGGCACGGTCACACCCAAAGGCCAGGCTGGCAACCCCAAGCCCCGCATGTTCCGTTTGCCAGAAGCCCATGCACTGATCAACCGCCTGGGCTTTAACAACGAGGGTTTGGACGCGTTCTTGGCCAACGTGAAACAAGCCAAGTTCCGCAGTAACTCATCCAAACACGGCGCTACGCCCATGCTGCTGGGTCTGAACATCGGCAAGAACGCTGCCACGCCCATCGAGAACGCGGCCGACGATTACCTCATTTGCCTAGACGGCGTGTACCCGCATGCCGACTACGTGACGGTGAACATCTCCAGCCCCAACACCAAAAACCTGCGCGAGCTGCAAAGCGATGAAGCGCTGGATGCGCTGATTGGCACCTTGGCCAAACGCCGCGCCGAGTTGGCCCAGCAACACAACAAGCAAGTGCCGGTGTTCATCAAGATTGCACCAGATTTGGACAGCGACCAAATTGCCGTGATTGCGGCCACCTTGAAGCGCCATTGTGTCCACGAAGGAACCCCTTCTTGGGGCGTGATCGCCACCAACACCACCATCGCCCGCGATGCCGTACAGGGCATGACGCACGCCGACGAAACAGGCGGTCTCTCGGGCGCGCCGGTGTTTGAGAAAAGCAATGCCGTCATTCGCCAGTTGCGCGCTGCGATGGGGCCGAACTTCCCGATCATCGGCGTGGGCGGCATTTTGAGTGGTGCCGATGCCGTGGCCAAAATCAAAGCGGGCGCAGACGTGGTGCAGATTTACACCGGCTTGATTTACAAAGGCCCCGCGTTGGTGAAAGAAGCTGCGCTGGCCATCCGCGACCAAGCCTAATTAGGCAAAAAGGGTGCGATAGCCTTCAAAACGCTTGGCCCAATAAACATGGTTCAAGCGCTCGGTTTTCACACCCGTTCTTTCGTTGGCCGCATGCACGAATCGGCCATCCCCAATGTAGATGCCCACATGCGAAAAAGATGGGCCCAGCGTGTTGAAAAACACCAAGTCCCCAGGGTGGGCTTGCGCAGGCGCTATGGGCTTGGCCACTTCGGCCATTTGCGCCGCACTGCCTCTGAGCGCAATGCCCGCTGACTCTTTGTAGACAAAGCTCACCAAGCCCGAGCAGTCAAACCCGGTGTGCATTTTTTTCCCACCGTACGTATAGCCACGGTCGAGCATGGCCATGGCTTGCATGACGATGTCTTGGCGCTTGGCGGGATTGTTGGGGTAGCTTTGTGAGGTTTGAGCTGTCGACTCAGATTTGCGCGATGCGGTGGAACACGCAAACAGCAGGGGCGTGAGGCAAAGGCCAAGAAACGAACGCTTGTTCATGGTTTGCATCTTAATTGAGCTTGAGCGCGCGCACCACCGCATCTCCCACGGCCAGTGAACTGGTCAAGCCCGGTGACTCAATGCCAAACAAATTGACCAAACCTTTCACACCGTGCACGGCTGGGCCTTGGATGCAAAAGTCAGCCGCAGCCTCGAGGGGACCAGCAATTTTGGGACGAATGCCAGCGTAGCCAGCTTGCAAAGCACCCTCACCCAAGGCGGGCCAATACTTGCGCACCTCTTTGTAAAACGCTTGCTCATGTTCGGCAGACACCACCAAATCATCCGGACCATCGACCCATTGCACATCAGGGCCAAATTTGGCTTGCCCGCCAAGGTCCAAGGTCAAGTGCACGCCTAGGCCTGCGGCTTCGGGCACGGGGTAAATCAAACGGGAGAACGGCGACTTGCCCGACAACGTGAAATAGTTGCCCTTGGCAAAGTACGCCTGCGGCACATGTTGCGCGGCCAAGCCTTCAAACTTCGCCGCCAACCAAGGTGCGGTCAAACCTGCCGCGTTCACCACCGTTTGCGCTAGCAGCTCTGCGCCATCGGCCATGCGAACAACGATGCCGTCGTCGCCGCAGACCGCCGACGCCACGGGTGAATTCAGCGCCACGATGCCACCTGCATTTTCAAAATCACCTTGCAGGCTGAGCATCAAACCATGGCTGTCCAAAATGCCGGTGCTGGGTGAATGCAAGGCGGCCACGCAGGACAAGGCGGGCTCCATCGCTTGCGCTTCTTGCGCGCTCAGCATCACCAAATCGTGCACGCCGTTGGCACGGGCTTTTTGCAAAATCGCCTCTAACGCGGGGCGTTGGTCTGCGTGTGTGGCCACGATCAATTTGCCACAGCGTTGATGCGCCACGCCGCGTTCTTGTGCATACGCGTAAAGCATGTCACGCCCTTGCACGCACAGGTGCGCTTTGCGTGAGCCTTGTGGGTAATAAATGCCCGCGTGAATGACCTCGCTGTTGCGCGAACTGGTGCCTGTGCCGATCGCGTCAGCCGCCTCCAACACCAGCCATTCGCGAGACGTTTCGGGCGCCGCTTGAATCAAAGCACGCGCCACGGCCAGACCCACCACGCCAGCACCGATCACCACACCGTCAACTTTGTCCACCGCTGTACTCCCATTTCTGTCCAATAAAAACGGCTCCCGAAGGAGCCGTATATTAGGAGTTTAGAAAACCCTAAAGATTAACGCTTTTTAGCAGCAGGCTTAGCCGCTGTGGATTTCAAAGCAGTTTCAGCCATGGTTTTGTAGTTGGTTTCAGCAACGTCCGTGGCTTGCTTGACAGCTTTTTGCACAGATTCCAAGGCGTTGTTGCCAGCAGCCACGGCTGTTTTGAAAGCGGCCACAGCAGCTTCAGAACCAGCAGGTGCGTTTTTGGTTGCGTTGTCCACCAAGGCTTGGAACGCGTGTTGTGCTTCAGCCATTTGGGCTTCCACGTGACCTTGGAAATGCGAGCCAGTGCCAGTTGCGATTTCAAGCAAATGACGGTTGTAAGCCACAGCCTTTTCAGCCAATGGCTGGAACAAGCTGGCTTGCAAAGCCAACAGTTCTTGCGCGTCTTTCACGCTCAAAGCCGCAGCGGTTTGTTCTTGTGATTCGGTCAAGGTGCTTTTGGCGGCAGCCAAGTTCAGCTCAATGAGTTGCTCCACGCCAGAGAAGGCTTTGCTGGTCAAACCCACCAAAGTTTCCAGATTGGCTTTGCTAGCGGCAACTACTTGTTCAGGTGTCAATGTCATGTTAAATCTCCAAGATTAAAAAAAATGATCAAACTGCGCCGAAACAGCCTTGCTGTCTTAATTTATGTTGCAGTGCAGCATAGGCCGTATTCTAAAGATAAATTTAACAATGACAAGTAGTTTGTACCGGCAGTCAGTGCTTTTAGAGATGGCGTACTAAATTTGCGCCGCCCCCTATTCCACGCCATGTGCCCAATGGGTGCGCCACTGTGCTTGGTACTTTTGCGCAAGTTCGCTGGATTTCAGGATGATGAAATTTTCGGCATTTCGGGTCTCCGCAGAGTTGGTGAAATTGAAACTACCTGTGATGACCACGGACTCATCAATCACCATCACCTTGTTGTGCGCGATGGCGTGTTTGCCATCTTGCCGAACCTCAATGTGGTCTTGCACCAAGGCATCAATGACGTAGCGGTTGGCGGCCCTGCTCTTTTTGTCCAACAACACCCGCACCGTGACGCCGCGTTGGTGCGCGCGCACCAGCGCTTGGGCAATGGCGTTGTGCGTGAAACCGTAGGCTTGCACCAACACCGCGTGTTCGCTGGCATCAATCGCCTGAACAATCGCCGCAGCGGCGCCTGCGGGCGGTGTGAAGTAAACACCCAACACCTCCGCCTGCATGCCATGGATGTGCGCATTTGGGCTGTTGTCCCATCCCGTGTCGTCTGTCAAACCAAACCCGGCGACAGGCACACACCCCAGCAACAAGACACCCAAAGCCAGCATTTTCTTCATGGCTGACATGCTAAACCGCAAAAGTCACATTTATTACTTTTATCGTTTATTCGATAAATTCGACAAGCGACCACAGGGTAAAGTGGAACTGCTTTGAAGTACCACGCACACCCCACCTCTCACGCGCTATCGCCCGCCACCCGCAGGGCCATTTTGTTGCTGTCACTTGCCACGTTTTCCAGCATGGCAGTGCAGCGCGTGTGCGACCCCATGCTGCCAGAGCTCTCGCGCGTGTTTGCAACGCCAATCAGCGACGTGTCAAAAGTGATTTCCTTTTTCGCCATCGCCTATGGCTTGATGCAGTTGTTTTACGGCCCCGTGGGCGACCGTTTTGGCAAGTACCGCGTGGTCATGCTGGCCACCGTGGGGTGCAGCGTGGGTTGCGTTTTGTCTGCTTTGAGCAGCAACCTCGATTTTTTGGTGGCCGCCCGCATGGGGACGGCCTTGGCAGGTGCGGCCATCATTCCTTTGTCGCTCGCGTGGGTGGGCGATGTGGTGCCTTATGAACACCGGCAAGAAACGCTGGCCCGCGTGGGCTTGGGCACCATGCTAGGCATCACCGCGGGCCAGTTGTTTGGCGGTTTGCTGACCGACACCTTGGGGTGGCGTTGGGCCTTTGTGATGATGGCTGCCGCATTCAGCACCGTCAGCCTGCTGCTTTGGCAACACCTCAGACATTTAGAGCCGATGGTGCAACACGGCCACGTGCCCACGGGTTTCTTCAAACAATTGAAACAAGTGGCGCGCAACACATGGGCGCGCACCTTGCTAGGCGTTGCGTTGATTGAAGGCGCCATGATTTTTGGTGTGCTGGCCGTCACAGCCTCGCACTTGCACCAGATGCACGACATTTCGCTCACGCTGGCAGGCGGCACCACAGCCTTGTTTGGGGTGGGTGGCATGGCTTATATGGCGGCGGCGAAATTGGCCATTCGTCGCTTAGGTGAAGTGGGCTTGGCGCGTTACGGCGGCTTGTACTTTGGCGTCTCTTTTTTGGTGGTGGCATTCAGCCCATGGTGGCAACTGGCCGTTCCCGCATGCTTTGTGGCGGGCTTTGGTTTCGCCATGTTCCACAACACCATGCAAGCCAAGGCCACGCAGATGGTGCCGACCGCGCGCGGCACAGGTGTCACGCTGTTTGCAGGCTTTTTGTTTTTGGGCCAATCGCTGGGGGTGTTGGTGTTGGCGTCATTGATCAGCCGTTTCAACTCCAGCCTCGTGATGGGCGCTGACGCTTTGGCGGTGGTGCTGTTGGGTGCTTTTTTTGCACACGCCATTGCCAAGCGCAACGCCACGCAGGCCGACCACGCTTAACATGGCGGCATGACACAAGATATCGAACACCTCGCACAACAACTCGAACAACACCCTGACTACCGCGTGCTGCGCCGCCTCGTGCCCGGGCGTGTGTTCAACACCCCGGCTCCCGGCCAAAAACTAAGCAAAGGCATCGTGCTCGACACCGAGACCACTGGCTTGAACGCGGCCCAAGACCGCGTGATTGAACTGGGTATGTTGGCCTTTGAATTCGACCCCGTCACAGGTGTCGTGTACCGCGTCAGCGATGTGTTCGACGAGCTGGAAGACCCAGGGTTTACCATCCCCCCCGCCACCATTGCCGTGCACCACATCACCGACGAGATGGTCAAAGGCCAACGCATTGACGACGTGCGAGTGGCCGAGTTTTTGAAAGGTGCCGATGTGGTGATTGCCCACAACGCCGCCTTTGACCGCCCCTTTGTCGAAGCCCGTTGGCCCCTGTTTGAGCAACTCAACTGGGCGTGCAGCATCAAAGACATCGACTGGCGCGAAGAGGGTTTTGGCTCAGCCAAGTTGGAATACTTACTCAGCACCCAAGGCTACTTTTACGAGGCCCACCGTGCCGAAGCAGACTGCTGGGCGCTGCTGGAGTTGCTCAACCAAGTGCTGCCGCAAAGCCAACAAACCGCCCTGCTCGCGGTGCTGGTGACGCTGAACCAACCGCAGCAAAAGGTGTATGCCATCAACTCACCGTTTGAGACCAAGGACAAACTCAAAGCACGCAACTACCGTTGGTCAGCCGAGTTGCGCTGCTGGAGTCGTGTGGTGGCGGGTGACGCCGAGATGAAACAAGAACTGGAATGGCTCAAGCACCATGTGTATGGCGGTCGCAGCGCGCGCGTGGAGCTGGAAACGACGGGCGGCAAAGTGCGTTACTCGAGCCGCTTAGGCAACAAAGAAGTGATCACGCTTTGAGCAAACGATGCACAGCAAAAAGCCGGGCTAGCCCGGCGTTTTGCTTTAGTAATTCACGGGCTGCCAAGGCACTTGGCAACTCGGTACGTTGGGGTAGTACTGCTGTGCGGTGGGGCAAAAATAAGCCACACGGCTAGGCGGCGCATATTGCTGCTGCACCACCACTTGCTGAGGCATGACGTAGCTGGGGGTGCTAGCAGCGTAAATGGCACCACCCACAATGGCTGCACCAAAAACCGGTGCTACCCAGCTGTTACCCCAACCGCCACGGTAACCATACCCACCATGATGACCACCGAAGCCACCACCATGGAACCCATGGGCTTGTGCAGGCACGACCAACACGGCAGATAAGACACAAGCCAAGAGAATGGACATACGTTTCATAGCGAACTCACTTGATAAAAGGTAACTCAACAACGCACCAACCCGCGCGTTGGATGACAGCTTTACAAACCCAAGGCGGCGGCGAACAAAGCCAACACGCTCAAGATGCCCACCAACCAGCACAAAGAACGCCAGCTGGCCTTGTCTGACAGATAACAAAGCACAAAGCCCACACGCGCCGCCACGAAAACCATGGCGTACAGATCAATGCGCGAGGGCTCCACATGCGCCAAGGTAGCGAGAACCACGCCGGCCGCAAATAGCGGAAAAGCCTCAAAGCTGTTCGCTTGCGCCGCGTTGCTGCGTGCACGAAAACCGGTTTGCTGGGCCAACCACTGGCGCGGGTTGTGGTTGTCAAAGTCTTGAAAGCCCCACTTTGCAGCCATGGCACACACATAAGGCAACAAGCCAGCGATCAGCACGCACAGGTAGGCTTTGTTCATTGCGTGATCACCACCAACCAAGGGCTGGTACAGGTTTGAACTACAGGGAAGTACTGCCCCGAGTCACGGCAGTAATACGACTCGACAGGTGCAGCCATTTGTTGACCATTCACCCAAGTGGTGGCTGGCACGGGCGTGGTCACCACCACTGCGGGAGGGCTGGTAATGATCACAGTAGAGGGCTGCAGGGGGCGCGACAAATAAATGGATGTCCCCACAATGGCGCCGCCAATCAACGCAGGTCCCAACCAATAGTCACCACCACGGTAATAGCCGCCACGGTAGCCGCCGTAAGGGCCGCGGGCCATCGCAGCTGGCAGACAGGCCAACAACAGCAAGCCCAGAGTCAATGCGCGAAATTTAGAAGTCATAGCTCGCTCTCTTTCTCTCAATGCCACCATTGTGGTCTAAGCCTGTAAAGAATTCATTAAGTTTTCTAAAGCCAACGCCACCCGCGCCAACTGCGCGTCTTGCCCAGCAACGGACGACACCATCAAACCCACGGGCAGTTCACCCGCTGTGTGGCACGGCAAGCTCCACGCACACCCGTCCATGTAGTTGATGGCCGAGGGGTTACGCAACAGCAAGCGGTTGACCTTGAAGAAGGCGTCGTCGTCGTGGCGCAAAGGTGCCATCAGCGGGGCCACCATCGGCACAGTGGGACACAGCATGGCGTCAAAGCCGTGCAGCGTTTGCATGGCCTGTGCAATCCAAGCGCGGCGACGGTCTTGCAGGGCTAAATAATCTTGAGCGCTGATTCCCTTGCCTAGCATCATGCGGGCCACCACCCGAGGGTCGATGCGGTCTGCCCCGCGCGCTAAGCGTGCATGGTGCGCGGCATAGCCTTCGATGGGTGAAAAACCACCGGGCATGCTAAGCGTGGCAATGTCCCCCAGCGCGGTGAATGCAATTTCCACCACCTGCGCCCCAGCCTGTGCAATGCGGCGCAAGGTGCGTGCAAAGGCTTGGGCCACGGGAGCATCCAGATCATCGAGCATCAAAGTTTGCGGCACCGCCAAACGCAGACCGCGCAAGTCAGCCGCCTCTGTGGGCAATGGCTGCTGCGACATCACGGCGTCCACCGCCAAGCACGCACGCACCGAGCGGGTGATGCTGCCCACCGTGTCCAGCGTGCGCGACAGCTCCATCACACCTGTGCACGGCATGCGCGCTTGCGTACTCTTGTAACCCACCAAGCCGCACAACGCAGCGGGGATGCGGATCGAGCCACCGGTATCTGTGCCGATGCCCGCTTGCGCGATGCCCAACGCGACGGACACCGCTGCACCTGACGACGAGCCACCGGGCACGCGTGCCTGCGTTGTGTCGGCAGGGTTAGCAGGCGTGCCGTGGTGCGGGTTGATGCCCACGCCTGAGAACGCAAACTCGCTCATATTGGTTTTGCCCAGCACCACGGCACCGGCTTCGCGCAAGCGTTGCACCACTGTCGCATCGTGCAGCGCAGGCGCTTCGTCCGCGCACACCACGCTGCCCGCCAGGGTGGTCTCGCCTGCCACGTCGAAATTGTCTTTGAGTGTGAGGCACACGCCGTGCAAGGCCCCCAAGCTGCGGCCCGCTGATTGCGCGGCGTCGCACTGCTGCGCGTTGGCGCGTGCAGCGTCTGCATAGCGTTGCGTGAACACATGTTGTGCCTCGGGTGCGGCTGCGCCTTCTAGCGCGTGCGCCACACGTTGCACGGCAGATAAGTGGGTGTCAAAACAGGCTTGGGTCATGCGGTGAATTCTGCCCTATGCCCCTCTGCGCTGCCCTGCTATGCCTTGGCGTGCTAGCCTGCGTACAAATGCCAAACACACACGCCAGCACTACGCCCGAACTCACGCTTTATTACGACGGACAGTGCCCGCTGTGCGTGGCTGAAATTGAGTTTTTGCAAACCCGCAATCACCAAGGCCAACTCGCGTTTGTCGACGTCACGCAAACGGGCTTCGAAGCAGCGGACCACCGCATCTCATGCGAAGCCGCCATGGCGCAAATCCATGGCCGCACCGCAAACGGCCAAGTGCTGGTCGGCGTGCCCGTGTTTGCCACGGCCTACCGACTTGCTCATTTGCCTGTCTTGGCCTGGATTTTGTCGCGCCGCTGGCTCATGCCAGTGCTGCAACCCGCCTATGTGCTGTTCGCCAGACACCGCCAAGCCATCTCAAAGCGCATTGGACCCGGGGTTTTAAGGCTAACGAAGCGTTTTTTGCGATGATTTTTAGGGTTTTTGCGTATGAGATCGCAGATCGGTTGATAAATTTGCGAAAATACCGTCTTTGCCTTGAGAACCCTACGAATGTCACGCCCAGAAAAAACAGAGATTTCCAACGACGGTTTGCGCTACAAGTCAAAAAAGGGCGGTTCACCATTCGAAGGCCTTGGGCGCACTGGCGACACCATGAGCTGTATCAAGTGCGGCGTTCACAAGCCACGCAACAACGGCTCTTTCAAGCGCATTTTGGGCTCGTCCATGTTTGTCTGCTTTGACTGTAGCCCGCTCAAAAAAGAAGCGGACCCAGCCGCTGCGGCCACCACTGCCACACCTGCTGCTGAAACCAAAGCAAAAGCTTAAATTCAGCGCACCACCACAAAGCGGCCCACGGGCCGCTTTTTGTTTGTCTCGCAGTGCTATATTTGAAAACAAAAATACTCAAATAAGACCGCATGACCCACCCCAATCGCCTCACCCAAGCACGCGCCATCCCAGTGTCTTTCTTCAGCATGGCCGTCGGCACCTTGGCCTTGGCGCAAGCTTGGGGGCTGGCCACCCGGCTCTGGTCGGCCCCGCCAGAAGTGGCTTTAGCGCTGTCCTACATCGGCTTGGCGCTGTGGTTCATTTTGGTGTTGGCCTACGCTGCCAAATGGACCTTCCACCGAAGCGCAGCGCAAGACGAATTGCGCCATCCGGTGCAGTCCATGCTCGCCGCACTCGGGCCCGTCGCAACGTTGTTGGCTGCCGTCGTGATGCAACCCCTGTGGCGCCCAGCCGGTTGGGCATTGTTGTGGCTGGGTCTGCTGGCGCAACTGCTGTTGGGCCTGTGGATTTACGGTCGCTTTTGGCAAGGGGGACGCGCGCCAGAAACTGTGAGCGCGGCCGTTTACCTTCCCGCTGTGGCGCAAAACTTCGTCGCAGGCATGGCCTGTGCTGCTTACGGCTGGACCGAGGTCGGGCAGCTGTTCTTTGGCGCCGGGGCATTTTCATGGCTGGCCTTGGAGTCGATGGTGCTCAGCCGCGCCTCACTGCACAGCGCCATTGCAGAAGCCGAGCGCCCCTTGCTCGGCATCCAGCTGGCGCCGCCGGTGGTGGGCGGGGTTTGCTACATGAGCATCCACCCAGAGCCATCGCTCTTGTTTGCCCAAATGCTGCTGGGCTACGGCCTGTACCAAATGGCACTGGCCCTGCGTTTGTTGCCGTGGATCGTGGGCCACAGCTTTGTGCCCTCGTACTGGGCCTACAGCTTTGGCGTCGTCGCCCTGTCAAGCTTGACCATGCGCATGCTTGAGCACGGGCCAACCGCCCTGCTGCATGCGTTGGCCCCCGTGCTGTTTATCGCGGCCAACGTGGTGCTGGTCGTGCTGATGGTCAACACCTTGAGGCTGTTGGTTCTCAACCAGCTTGTGCCGGTGGTGCAAGACACTAGGGATAGGCCATGAAGTCATCTGACACTTTAGATCCATCCTGAAAAATGAGCCCCAGCTCAGGCTCACGGGCGTAATTACATGCCTACACCACGCGCACATGCACATCGATTTCTTTAAAAGGATCGGGAAGACGCATATCTGTAGTTAAGTGCACAGACTGCGTGCATTTATTTAAAATAACGGCCTCGATATTCATATTGAGATGTTTAATTAAAATACGTAAATATATTTAAAATCGTAAAAAATTTCTTGACGAGCCTCTAAATTCGGCTTATCTTTCCACGCAATTAAGCCCGGGCACCAATATTCTCGGTCGTATGAATCCAAACAAGGTTTTTCGCTTATTTTCTCCCCATACCAATGCCCCCATGAGTAAAAAAAATAATGGCTTTTCACGGGACTAATTGCTTTTGCGAATCCAAGAAAAAAAGATTTACTAATTTGCAACTTTTCTGCTTTTGTACCACTGTCAAAACCATATGACAAAAAAGCGTCAATTTCTGGAACTCGATAGTTACTAATAAATCGAAATCTAGTATTTGACGACTGATAAAATTTTGTAATGTCATAAGCGACTGTGGGGTCATAAGCTGATGCAGCAACTGGCTGAACGTCAATTAAATACCAACCCGAACTACGCGTAAATCGACCATTCTCCTTAATTATGTCAACTGTCGATAAAAATGGGAAATCTATTTTTTCAGGGTCTTGAATAGATACCATCATTGCACTTTGTATTACTCGACGGTGATCCAAATCATTGGCTTTTGATTGAATTGCCATCAGCAGCAATACAGCTATTGAAATTAATTTATTGACCAACAATCAACGCAACCTTCCTACAGGTGCTAATGCTCGGGATAAGCTTGCTTCACCCTTTCCATAAATAGAAGGATCACAATTTGGAAAACAGGTTAAAGTATCATATCTTGCAGTATCCAAGATAATTGAAGATGTTTTAATCGCATCTAAATTTGGAAACTTATCACGAACTATCGCAACATATCCTGCGACACGCGGCGCAGCATACGACGTTCCTACGTTACCAAAAAAAACACCATTAGGATCAGTAGAGGTAGTTGCTTCAACTGCCACCCCATTAACTGCAAGATTCCCAGTTGAAAATGGCGTTGTTCCGCTTGCCACGAGGAATCTAGATTGAACAATTAGATCCGAACCTGCTTGGTTGCTGTAATTCATAATCGTTGCAGGTGCATTTGTAAAACCCGCTTGATTTAGTGCCCCCACAACGAGCAATCGATTATTAATCGTCAAATTGGCTGCCAATGCCTTTACAAGTGGTTCTTGATTCGCCTTAACTCCGCTCATGCCATCATTGCCAGCAGACTTCGTAATAACGGCATCTGTGTAGCTAAAATTTGGGAACTGGGTTATGCCCGTATATCTATTTACAACAGCTAGCGCTGCTGCTGAATATACTGCATTTGCAGTATTTAACTCAGCCGCAGTCCACGGCCCCGCGTGCCCAATTATTCCGACTAAATTTGCACCATAACTTGCATTAACAACGCCAATCTTAACAAGGCTTGATGGATTTGCAACAGTACCATCAAGATTATAAACTCCCAAATTTGTCTGCATATCCATGCCGTAAAAGTTCGCTGCGGCCGCATATCTATTTGCCAACAGCGTAGTAACTACGCCATGCGTTTGATTTAAATAATCCTCCATCATTACATTCACACCTGCACCGGTCCACCCTTGCAACCATGCATTAATTACATCTTGGTGCGGCGTTACGATGGTGGGGCCATTTAAGCAAACTCCAGATACAGGGCCAAGTGCACACTGCCCGCTGACAGTTTTACCCCAGTAATTAATTGGTGCGCATAAACAATTGAATTTACCGATCCATTTGAGAACGCATTAGCCAAAGCAGGGCCGCTTTTATCTGGGACTCCCCAGTTCAAGTTGTAATCTGTCGTTGCCGACCTAACTACCGTACTAGGGTCGGTTATTGATTGCGCTGATAAAGTCAATTGATTAAATGGCTTTGATGCTGAACCATTCTCAGCAGTAGCAACCGTTCCATCTCCATAAGTATTTGTTACAGAGCTTACGCTTGGTTTTGTGACATTAACACCAGCAGAAGTCCAATTACTTGGATAAGTTGCAGCAGTTAACAAAGGTGTTGAAACAGTTGCTGCGATCGTTTCAACAATGGCGTTGCTTCCACCATCTGCAAATGTATAAGTGGTTGTTTTTGTGACGTGGTCAGTTGCCCAAGCCTCGGTGGACCCTACGGCTTGCGCGGTAACTGTTGTTCCATTGCTATATGTTTTAGTTTGCAACGCACCGGCAAAAGTCGTTCCGGTAAGTATTGGTCCAAGAGTGGCGGATCCGCCGCCACCGCCACCGCCACCGCCACCGCCACCGCCACCGCATGCAGCTAACAACGATAACGCTATGCCGAACATGTAAATCCCAATTTTTTTCGATTTCATCATGCAGTC
>CANCGU010000039.1 GCA_947377705.1 Comamonadaceae bacterium | reverse complement strand
CCTAAAACAATGTGTTTATTAGACAGATCAGACATGGAATGCAATGTAGCAGAGCGCCTATAATTTCTATTTCCACCTACCGGGGGATGTTCCCCCCGATCTGGCATGACCCAATTTGTATTCGTCACAGGCGGTGTTGTCTCTTCCCTTGGTAAGGGAATTGCAGCCGCCTCACTCGCCGCCCTCCTTGAATCGCGCGGTCTCAAAGTCACCCTCATCAAGCTGGACCCCTACATCAACGTAGACCCCGGCACCATGTCGCCTTTTCAGCATGGCGAAGTGTTTGTCACCGAAGACGGCGCTGAAACCGACCTCGACTTGGGCCACTACGAGCGCTTCATCACGACGCGCATGAAAAAGGCCAACAACTTCACCACAGGCCAGATTTACCAAAGCGTGCTCGACAAAGAGCGTCGCGGTGACTATCTGGGCAAGACGGTGCAAGTCATCCCCCACATCACCAACGAAATTCAAGAGTTCATCAAACGCGGCGCCGCTTATGAAACACCGGATGCCGTCGATGTGGCGATTGTCGAAATTGGCGGCACAGTGGGCGACATCGAGTCACTGCCATTCCTCGAAGCTGCGCGTCAAATGAACTTGAAGCTCGGCCCCAACAACACTGCGTTTGTTCACTTAAGCTATGTGCCGTGGATTGCTGCCGCTGGCGAACTGAAAACAAAACCCACACAACATACGGCCCAAAAGCTGCGCGAAATTGGTATTCAAGCCGACGCCCTGCTGTGCCGTGCAGACCGTCCCATTCCAGAAGAAGAACGCCAAAAAATCAGCCTCTTCTCGAACGTGCCCGAGTGGGGTGTCATCTCCATGTGGGACGTGGACACCATCTACAAAGTGCCACGCATGTTGCACGAGCAGGGGCTTGACCGCTTGGTGTGCGAAAAACTGCGCATCAACGCCCAACCCGCCAACTTGCAGCGTTGGGACGACTTGGTCCATGAAGTGGCCAACCCGAAAGAAGAGGTCGCTATCGCCATGGTGGGCAAGTATGTCGATCTGTCTGACAGCTACAAGTCGCTCAACGAAGCCCTGCGCCACGCGGGTATGAAAAACCATGCTCGCGTGAAGATTGAGTACATCGACTCTGAATTCATCACGCCAGAAAACGTCAACCAACTCGGCAAATTTGACGCCGTCTTGGTACCGGGCGGTTTTGGCATTCGCGGTGTGGAAGGCAAAATTTCCTCTGCGCAATTCGCCCGCGAAAACAAAGTGCCTTACCTCGGCATTTGTTTGGGTATGCAAGTGGCCACCATCGAATATGCCCGCCACATGGCCGGCCTGACAGACGCCAACAGCACTGAGTTTGTGCCAGACGGCCCTAACCCCGTCATCGCCCTTATCAACGAGTGGAAAGATGCGGATGGCAGCATTCAAACCCGCACGGCCAACTCCAACCTCGGCGGCACCATGCGCTTGGGCGCCCAAAGCTCAGACGTGGCGCCTGGCACCTTGGCGCACAAGATTTACGGCGATGTGGTCACCGAGCGTCACCGCCACCGCTATGAAGCCAACGTGAACTACCTCGACACACTTCGCAAAGCAGGCTTGGTCATTTCAGCGCTCACCCAACGCGAGCAACTCACCGAAATCGTCGAACTGCCACAAACCGTTCACCCTTGGTACATGGGCGTGCAGTTCCACCCCGAGTTCAAATCAACGCCATGGGATGGCCACCCGCTGTTCAACGCCTTCGTAAAGGCTGCGCTTGACCACAAGGCCAAGGCCTAACACCTAGGACGCACCATGAAACTTTGCGGATTCGACGTTGGCCTGAACCAACCTTTCTTTTTGATCGCAGGCACTTGCTCGATCGAAGGTTTGGAAATGTCAATTGACGTGGCAGGTCAGCTCAAAGAAATCTGCTCAGGCTTGGGCATTCCTTTGATTTACAAAGGCTCGTTTGACAAAGCCAACCGTTCGTCTGGCAACACCAAACGCGGCGTGGGCATGGATGCCGGTTTGAAAATTCTTGACGAAGTGCGCCGCCAGCTGCACTTACCCATCCTCACCGATGTGCATGACGCGTCGCAAGTCAACACCGTGGCCAGCGTGGTCGATGTGTTGCAAACCCCAGCCTTCTTGTGCCGCCAAACCGATTTCATCCGTGCCGTGGCGCAATCGGGCAAGCCTGTGAACATCAAGAAGGGCCAGTTTTTGGCGCCTTGGGACATGAAAAACGTCATCGACAAAGCGCGTGACGCAGCCCGCGAAGTGGGCCTGCCCGAAGACAACTTCTTGGCCTGCGAGCGTGGCGTGAGCTTTGGCTACAACAACCTCGTGGCCGACATGACCAGCTTGGCCGAGATGCGCAAGTCTGGCGCACCCGTGGTCTTTGACGTGACCCACTCGGTGCAAAAGCCAGGCGGCCAAGGCACGGTTAGCGGTGGCGCGCGCGAGATGGTGCCTGTGCTGGCCCGCGCAGGTGTCGCCGCTGGGGTAGCTGGCTTGTTCATGGAAACCCACCCTTGCCCCTCAGAGGCGTGGTCTGATGGCCCCAACGCCGTGCCCTTGGCCAAGATGAAAGCTTTGTTAGAGACCTTGGTCGAGCTCGATGCCGTCACCAAAAAACATCCCTTCTTAGAAAACAACTTTGAGGTTTGAGTGCCATGCACACAACCTGAAATCATTTTAAAAAACTTGAAATAGGAAAACACAAATGAGCGCTATCGTCGACATCGTCGCCCGTGAAATTTTGGACAGCCGCGGCAACCCCACCGTGGAATGTGATGTGTTGTTGGAGTCAGGCACCATGGGCCGCGCGGCTGTGCCGTCAGGCGCATCCACCGGCAGCCGCGAAGCCATCGAGTTGCGCGACGGCGACAAGAGTCGCTACCTCGGCAAAGGCGTGTTGAAAGCGGTTGAGCACATCAACACCGAGATCTCTGAAGCCATTTTGGGTTTGGACGCTTCTGAACAAGCCTTCCTAGACAAGACGTTGATCGACCTCGACGGCACCGATAACAAGAGCCGCTTGGGCGCCAACGCTTTGTTGGCGGTTTCCATGGCTGTAGCCCGTGCTGCCGCTGAAGAGTCTGGCCTGCCTTTGTACCGCTACTTTGGCGGCATGAATGGCAACCAATTGCCAGTGCCCATGATGAACGTCATCAATGGCGGCGCACACGCCAATAACAACCTGGACTTGCAAGAGTTCATGATCATTCCTGTAGGCGCGCCGACCTTCCGTGAAGCCGTGCGTTACGGCGCTGAAGTTTTCCACGCCCTGAAGAAAATCATCCACGACAAAGGCATGAGCATTGCCGTGGGCGACGAAGGTGGCTTTGCCCCTAACGTCACCAGCCATGAAGCCGCCATTCAAATGATCTTGGACGCGATTGCTGCTGCAGGCTACACCGCCGGTGAACAAATCGCCATCGGTTTGGACTGCGCTGCCAGCGAGTTTTACAAAGACGGCAAGTACCATTTGTCTGGCGAAGGCTTGCAGTTGACTGCCCAGCAATGGACCGACATGCTCGCCAGCTGGTGCGACAAGTACCCCATCATCAGCATCGAAGACGGTATGGCCGAAAATGACTGGGACGGCTGGAAAGTGCTGACAGACCGCTTGGCCAAAAACGTGCAAATCGTAGGTGACGACTTGTTCGTGACCAACACCAAGATCTTCAAAGAAGGCATCGACAAAGGCATCGCCAACTCGATCCTGATCAAGATCAACCAAATCGGTACGTTGACAGAAACATTTGAAGCCATCGAAATGGCCAAGCGCGCGGGCTACACCGCCGTGATCAGCCACCGCTCTGGCGAGACTGAAGACAGCACCATTGCTGACATCGCGGTGGGTTTGAATGCGGGTCAAATCAAAACTGGCTCGATGAGCCGTTCTGACCGTATGGCCAAGTACAACCAACTCTTGCGCATCGAAGAAGACTTGGGCGATGTCGCTGTGTACCCAGGCCGCTCTGCTTTCTACAACCTGCGTTAATCGCCTCACACCTGAACTTAGTTCATGCTGCGCCCACTCCACCTCGTGCTGATTGCCCTGCTGCTCGTGCTGCAGGGCCAGCTGTGGTTTGGTCGCGGCAGCATCCCTGACGTGATGCGTCTACGTCAGACCTTGAAAGACCAAAAGCAGCAAAACGCTGCCGCGCAATTGGCCAATGACCGCCTTGGCGCAGAACTCCATGACCTCAAAGACGGGCTGGAAATGGTCGAAGAGCGTGCGCGCTCTGAAATTGGCATGGTCAAGCCAAACGAAGTGTTCGTGCAAATCGCACGCTGAAACCCCATGAAAGTCGCCGTTCTTGGCGCGCCCCACACAGGCAAGACTGAGCTGGCGCATGCGCTATCAGTTCGACTAAGCGTTCAGGGCTTGGCTCTTGAAATCGTGGATTCAGCACCACTCGAAAGCATTTCACCTCTGGATGTGGTCCTGTTGTGCGGCTTAGACCTTGGACACATCACGCCAGCGCAATATGAAATCGACCAAAGTATCCGACATGCGTTGCAACAAGCCTCACTTCATTTTCAAGTGGTTTATGGCGATGGTTTGCAACGCATAGAAAACGCTTTGTATGGCATCAGTCGCCAAGCGCAGCAATGTGCCAAGCAACTAGAGCGGCCGGCGACGGCCGCGCGTTGGAATGGCCCTTGTGACAACTGTGGCGATGGGGAATGTGAACACCGCTTGTTCACACGCTTGGTCAAAAGTTAAATACGTTTATTGCAGCGAAGATGGGCTGGGCGGTGGAACGGGTGCACCCGTAAAAATGTGCGCGGCATCCACGGCGTCGTAGCGGTATTGCTCTCCACAAAAATCGCACCCCACCTCCACCTCGCCACGCTCGGCCAAGATGCTTTCGACTTCTTCGGTGCCCAAACTGCGAATCATGTTGCTCACACGCTCGCGGCTGCATGAGCAGGCAAAGCTGGGCGTGAGTGGCTCGAAACGTACCAATTTTTCTTCCCAGAAGAGGCGGCGCAAAATGGTTTCAGCATCTAAGTTCAGCAACTCATCAGACGTCAAGCTAGAAGCCAAGATAGAGATACGGTTGTAGTCTTCGTTGCGACCAATTTCGTCTTCGTCTTCCATGGTCGCTTTGGCCGCCAAGTTGCCTTCGCCTTTGATAGGCAGACGCTGAATCAGCAAACCAGCGGCCGTGGTGTCATTCGCAGCTAACACCAAGGTGGTGTCGAGCTGCTCACTTTGCAGCATGTAGTGCTGCAATACATCGCTGAACTTATCGAGTTTGTTGCGCTGATCATCAAACAAAGGTACCACGCCCTGGTACGCTTGTTGACCAGGCATTTTGTTGAGTGGATCCAGCGTGATGGCGCAGCGGCCTTCGTTGTTCACATTGACCATCTCGGGCAAGGTGCTGGCCTCGCCTAAATTACCCACCACTTTGGCTGTGGCACGCAGGCTCAAGTTGGGGTTGACTTCAACCACCGCAAGCTTCAATGGACCGTCGCCAAAAATTTGCATCACCAATGCGCCATTGAATTTGATATTGGATTGCATCAACACCGCAGCAGCGGTCATCTCTCCGAGCAAGTGGCGAACAGGCCCGGGATAGGCACCGGTTTCCAGGTTATCGGCACGGCGCTTGAGCACTTCTTGCCACACGTCGGTGAGCTGCACCAACATGCCTCGCACGGGCAAACCATCGAATAAAAATTTATGCAATTGAGACATCAAACGATCTTCTTTAAACCCGCTTTGAAACGGTCTTTGTTATTCACATAGCGCTGCGCGCTGCGGCGCAGACCTTCAATTTGCTCTGGCGTGAGCTGACGCACCACTTTTGCGGGACTTCCCAAAATCATGGAGCCGTCCGGAAACTCTTTGCCTTCGGTCACGAGGGACCCTGCCCCCACCAAACAGTTCTTGCCAATCTTGGCGCCGTTGAGCACCACCGCGCCGATGCCAATCAGCGACTCATCACCGACCGTACAGCCATGTAACTGCACCATGTGGCCCACCGTCACATGCTTGCCGATGGTCAAGGGGACGCCTTCATCCGCATGCAAAACGCTGCCGTCTTGGATGTTGGTGCCCTCGCCAATGTGAATCGTGGCCGTGTCGCCGCGCACCACGCTGCTGAACCAGACGCTGCTGTCGGCTGCCATGTGCACATCACCCATCACTTGGGCATTGTCGGCAACCCAAGCCGAATCAGCGATATGGGGGGTGAGCACATCGAGTTGGTAAACAGCCATGAAAGTCTCCTGCGTGGTTTTTGATTTTCTACAATTGTAGAGATGAGCCTGCGCCAATCCGTTCTGAACGCCCTTTGTATATGCGACCCCGATGACAAAGTTCAAGCGGTGCAGTCGCTTTGGGCCGCACAAAAAGATCTAGCACTGGAGCCCAATGAACAAATCTTGTCCGATGTTGGTCTCGCGCTGCCCGGTCGCCCTGCGTTACCTCGTCTGATTCCCGCCAAGCATGTTCCCACGCGGACACCTTTCACCGCCGAAGGTTTGGCGGCATTGCTGCACGCCGTGTGCCATATTGAGTTCAATGCCATCAACTTGGCCTTAGATGCGGTTTGGCGGTTCTCCGACATGCCCACGGCGTTCTACACCGACTGGCTGCGCGTGGCCTTTGAGGAGTCGCAACACTTTGAAATGCTACACACGCACCTACAAAGTCTGGGCCATAACTATGGTGACTTTGATGCCCATGATGGCCTGTGGCACATGTGCCAAAAGACGGCAGACGACGTACTCGCACGCATGGCCTTGGTCCCGCGAACCTTAGAAGCACGCGGCCTAGATGCCACGCCGTTGATTCAAACCAAACTACGCAAAGCTGCTACCCCCGGCGCTCTGCGCGCGGTTGAGTTACTGGACATCATCTTGCGCGATGAAGTCGGCCATGTCACCATTGGTAACCACTGGTACCGTTGGCTGTGCACACAACGCAGATTGGACCCCGTATCGCTCTATGGCGAATTGGTGCTGCGCTATGAAGCCCCCAAGCTACGCCCGCCTTTCAACGAAGATGCCCGTAAACGTGCGGGTTTTACCGACACAGAGCTCAGCTACTTGTTAGGCGGTTGAATGCGTCATCCACGCGGGTGGTGCTGACCGTGCAAGCTTTTCAAGCGCTCACGCGCAATGTGCGTGTAGATGGTCGTGGTTGAAATATCCGCATGACCTAACAGCATTTGCACCGCACGCAGATCAGCACCGTGATTGAGCAAATGCGTCGCAAAGGCATGACGCATGGTATGCGGTGAAATTGGCACATGAATTTGCGCCTGCAAGGCGTAGCGCTTGATGAGCTGCCAAAACATGGCGCGTGTCATGGCCTCACCGGCATTCTTGCCACGTACCGTCACAAATAAGGCTTCTGTCTGGTGGCCCGCCAGCAACGCCGGACGCACTTCATTTAAATAACGCTGTAGCCAATCACGGGCCACTTCGCCAAATGGGACCAAGCGCTCTTTGCTGCCTTTGCCCATGATGCGCAACACGCCGTCGTTCAAGCTCACATGCAAGGTTTTGAGCCCCACCAACTCACTCACACGCAAACCGCTGGCGTAAATCAGCTCCAACATCGCGCGGTCACGCATGCCTAGCCCAGTGGAGACATCGGGAGCATTGAGCAGGCTCTCCACTTGTGCCTCCGTCAAGCTTTTAGGTGCGCGAGCGGGCTGTTTGGCTGTCAGCAATTTGAGGGTGGGGTCAGCAACTAGCAAACGCTCACGCAACGCCCAACGGTAAAAGCGTTTGAACACAGTCAAGCGACGGTTAGCACTCGTAGCTTTCGTTTGCGCATGACGATGCGCAAAATACTGTTGCAGGTCTGACTCTTGTGCATTCAACAAATGCGTACCCTGTGCTTGCAGCCAATCGCTGAGCAAACTCAAATCGCGACGGTAGGCTGCCAAGCTGTTGGCCGCCAAGCCATGCTCTAACCAAAGGGCATCAATGAAGATATCAATGTTGGCATCTGGCACACACGCCGACGGTGCAGTCAATGCAATCAATCCAAGCTAAGTTTTTGCTCAACCACCACACGTTTATAGACCTCAAACTCGGCCTTGATTTGTGCACCAAACTGTTCTGGCGTATTGGCCACGATGATGGAGCCCGTGTCTTCAATGCGCTTGCGCACAGCGGGGTCTTCTAAAGCTTTACGCACGCCAGCATTGATTTTGTCCACGATGTCTTTGGGCATGCCTTTGGGTCCGTAAATACCGTAGAACGCCATGCGGTTGACGGGCTCCAAACCTACTTCTTTGAAGGTAGGCACGTTGGGTAACACAGCCAAACGCTGAGGGGCCGCCACGACGATGGGCACCAAGCGATTTTCTTTGATGAAAGGCAAGGCAGATGGCAAGTTGTCAAAGATCATCGGAACTTGACCTGCCACGGTATCGTTCAAAGCAGGGCCTGCGCCACGGTAGGGGATGTGGGTGACAAAGGTCGCACTCAAGTTTTTGTACAACTCCATTTGCAAGTGACCAATGCCACCTGTGCCTGACGATGCGTATGAATATTTACCAGGAGAACGCTTGACCTCAGCCACGAAACTTTTGTAATCCGTCGCAGGGAAGCTGGGATGCACAGCAATGATGTTAGGGGTCGCCGCCACATTAATGATGGGCGAAAAATCGGTGAGTGGGTTGTAAGGAATTTTGGCATTGATGGCGGGATTGGCTGCCGTTGTCGAGACCGTCGCCATGCCTAAAGAGTAACCATCCGGCGTTGCTTTGGCTGTTTCGTTTGCGCCGACCACACCGCCGCCGCCCGCTTTGTTAACCACCACCACCGTTTGCCCAAGCGCTTTACCCAAAGGGTCTGCAATGGTGCGGGCAATGATGTCGGTCGTACCACCCGGCGCAAACGGGACCTGCAGTTGAATCACTTTGTTCGGATAACCCTGCGCAAAAGCAGAACCAGCGAGGGCCAATAGCGACAGCGCAAAACAATGACGACGTTGCATGGATATTTCTCCTAAAAACGATTGAATCAATCAAACTTTGGCGCCATCCTAATCGCATTAAGAAGACGCAAGAATTCAAGTGCGGTTATTCTCTGTCACGTGAATTACGCTCAACTCCTCTTTCCTGACTTTTCTCTCATTCTTTGTGGTTATTTGGTTTGCAAATACACAGCACTTAATCGCACCGTTTGGGAGCAAGTTGAGAGCTTGGTTTATTTCTTTCTTTTTCCGGTCTTGCTGTTTCACTCCATCGTTCGTACCCCTTTGGATTTACAGGCGGCCTCGCACCTGATCATGGCGGGTTTGATGCTGGGGCTGAGCAGCATTGGCATGTCCTATGCCATCCCCAAGCTGCCACTGCTGCGTAAGCACATTGACACACGCTTGCACGCGGCCAGCGCTCAGGTGGCTTTTCGCTTCAATTCATTCATTGCGCTGGCTTTGGCAGAGCGCATTGCGGGACCGCAAGCCTTGCTGCTAATTGCGGTGCTCATTGGCGTATGCGTTCCTTTGTTCAACGTCGCCGCTGTATGGCCGATGGCGCGTCATGCCCAACGCAGCTTTGGCCGAGAACTGCTTCGCAACCCCTTGATTTTGGCCACGGGCCTAGGCTTAATCGCCAACCTCATTGGCCTGCACATCCCGAGCTGGACCGAACCCACGCTGCAACGCATAGGGGCGGCATCGCTGGCTTTGGGTTTGATGGCCGCCGGCGCAGGCATGGAATTTGGTCACCTGATGAAAGCCAAAAGCTTGTCCATTTCCCTTTTAGCCATACGCCATCTACTCACCCCCATCTTGGCTTGGTGGCTCGCCCGCGTCTTTGCGCTGGACCAGACGCAAACCAGCGTGTTACTGGCCTTTTCTGCACTGCCAACGGCGTCTAGCGGTTATGTGCTGGCCGCACGCATGGGCTACAACGGAGCTTATGTGGCTGGGCTGGTCACCTTGTCTACTGTTTTGGGCATGCTCAGCCTACCCTTTGCTTTAGCCGTTTTGCGATAAACCTCCCCTTTCATGGCATAATGACGCGTTTTGCGGAAAGTGTGTCGAAATAGGTCGGCGTGGCTACCGCAGCTGCTCAAGGAAAAGCGATGAAAGAAGGCATTCACCCCAACTACCGTGAAATCTGTTTCATGGACATGTCTAACGGTTTCAAATTTGTGACACGCTCATGCGCCAGCACAAAAGAAATGATCACCATGGAAGACGGCCGCGAACTGCCGTTGTACAAGTTGGATACCACCAGCGAGTCACACCCCTTCTACACCGGTACACAAAAATCTGTGGACAACATGGGTGGCCGCGTTGAGCGATTCCGTAACAAGTACGGCAAAACCATCGCCAAGTAAGCACCACGCTCACTTCGAACAAGGCAGCCCGGCCCTCCGCGCTGCCTTTTTTATTTCAAAGCCGTGACTCAACCTACGCCTGCCATCGTTCCTCAAAGTGCCGTACGCCGCTTGCCGCGTGTCGCGTTGTGGTTGTTTTGCGCTGCCTATGTATTACCAGGCTTATTTGGCCGAGAACCCTGGAAAGGCAATGAGTTCACCGCATTCGGACACATGCTTGCACTCGCCGAAGGTGTGAGCGATTGGTTCAACCCCAGCGTCTGGGGACAAGCACCGGAACTGGATGCTTTGCTGCCTTATTGGCTAGGCGCTTGGGCCATTCAAATGGCGCCAAGTTGGGTGTCTGCGGGGCTCGCAGCTCGGATTCCTTTTGCCCTACTTTTGGGACTGACTTTGGCCACCACTTGGCATGGTGTGTACTACCTGGCCTTAAGCCCGCAAGCTCAGCCCGTGCCTTTTGCCTTCGGCGGCGAAGCCAAACCCAAAGACTATGCCCGGACGATTGCAGATGGTGCCGTACTCGCGCTCATCGCATGCTTGGGCTTGACACTGCTGTCCCATGAAGCAAGCCCCATCTTGACGCAACTGGCATTCGTGAGCTGTGCTTTTTACGGCGTGGCAGCATTGCCTTATCACCCCCGTTACAGCTTGTTGGCCTTGAGCGTTGGTTTGTTGGGTTTGTGTTTGAGTGGCGCACCCAGTTTCGCCGTGTTAATGGCCGCAGGCAGTGGGTTCTTGTGCTTGCTTGACCGTCGAAGCACATCTGCGAAAACCGGGCGTCAACATGCCCTCTGGCTGCTGGCCATGGGCTTGGCCGTCGCCGCGCTGGCCAGCGCCTTGGATGTCTGGCATTGGCGCTTACACGCCTTGCACAATGATTGGCCAGAGTGGCGCAGTCTGCTGCGCTTGATGGCTTGGTTCACATGGCCGGCTTGGCCTTTGGCTGTTTGGACGCTATGGCGCTGGCGCCGTCAATGGACCTCCTTGCATTGGAGCCGTCATTTGGTTCTGCCCATGTGGTTTACCGCATTGACGGTCAGTACGGCCATGCTCACGCACTCGTCTGACCAAACCTTGTTGTTAGCCCTTCCTGCATTTGCAACTTTGGCCGCCTTTGCTTTGCCCACTCTGCGCCGCAGCGTGGCCGCTTTGATTGACTGGTTCACCTTGCTGTTTTTCTCAGGCTGTGCCTTCATCATTTGGGTGATTTGGATTGCCATGCAGACAGGCTGGCCTAGCCAACCCGCAGCAAACGTAGCGCGCTTGGCGCCGGGCTTTGTACCCAGCTTTCATTGGCTAGCTTTTGTCATGGCACTCGCTGCAACCATAGTTTGGGCTTGGTTGGTGGTGTGGCGCACCGCCAAGCATCGGCATGCGCTTTGGAAAAGCTTGGTGTTGCCCGCAGGCGGTGCGGCCTTGTGCTGGCTGCTGCTGCTGACGCTATGGCTGCCCTTGCTCGACTTTGCGCGCAGCTACAAACCTTGGGTACAACAAATTCAAAGCATCATGGCAACACAAGATGCGCGCGAAACACAAAACGTGTGCTTGTTGAGTTACGGCCTCGATGTGGGGCAAATGACGGCCTTCCATTACCACGGTGGCTTTGATGTCAAAGTGGCAGAAACCACACCAACGGAGCAGCAAGCTCGCTGCCCATGGCTGCTGGTCGACAACGATTCACGCCCTGACTTAGGCCATGTGGTTCGCTTGAACGAATGGACCCGTGTGCGCACCATTCGTCGCCCCTCCGACAACAACGAAGACGTGACGCTGTATCACCACCGTCAACCTCAATAACGCCATGAGCAGTGAACGCGCCACCATCATGCGGCACGCCGGCACCGTGATGGTCGGACAACTCGCCGTGATGGCCTTCAGCATCACGGACACTTTGGTGGCAGGCCATTTTGCAGATACGGCCTTGGCCGCGCTTGCGGTGGCTGCAGCGACTTATGTGACGGTTCACATTTCCCTCATGGGCATGCTGCAGGCCTTGTTGCCTGTTTGGGCAGAACTGCATGGCGCACAACGACACGCCGAAGTGGGTCGCTCGGTAAGACAAGCGTTGTATCTGTGTGCTTTCACCGCCGCAATTGGCATGTGGGCTTTGCTTTGTCCTGGTCCGCTGTTGAACTGGACACAAGTACCGTCTGATTTGCAAGACGAGGTGCGCGGGTATCTCAGCATCATGGCTTTGGGTCTCCCCGCCTCTTTGCTGTTTCGCATGTACAGCACGCTCAACCAGAGCTTAGGTAAGCCCAAACTGGTGACGTGGGTACAGGTGGGTGCGTTGACGGTCAAAGTGCCTTTGTCGATCGTCTTGGTCCTCGGAATTCCAGACGTATTGCCCCCTCTAGGTTTGGCTGGCTGCGCATGGGCAACTTTGACCGTGATGCTCATGATGGTGAGCCTTGCGCTGTGGCTGCTGCGCACACAAGACTTCTATCGCCCCTACCGCATCTGGGCCCCTATGGAGAAACCAGACAGCACCACCCTACTTCGTTTTGCACGCTTAGGCTTGCCCAGTGGTTTAGCAATTGGCGTAGAAGTTACATCCTTTACCCTGATGTCCTTGTTCATTGCCCGCTTGGGCGTGGTGGCGACAGCGAGCCACCAAATTGTGTCCAACATGGCCGCGGTGCTCTATATGGTTCCCCTCTCGCTTGCCATCGCCAGCAGCTCGCGTGTGAGCTATTGGATTGGCGCTGGACAAATGACCCAAGCGCGACAGGCCCTACGCGCAGGCCTCAACTTGATTCTTCTGCTGAGCATCAGCTTGGCTGCGTTGATTGGCTGGCAACGTGAAACCATTGCCAGTCTCTACACGCAATCGCCAGAAGTAGCCGCACTCGCCGCCACCTTGCTGCTCTGGCTCATGGTCTACCACGTTGCCGATGCGGTGCAGGTGTTCACCGTGTTCAGCCTGCGCTGCTACAACATCACCGTGCTGCCTCTCATCACCTACACCGTCTTGCTCTGGGGATTGGGGTTGGCCGGCGGTTATAGCGTGGCCTACGGGACCAACTTTGATCTCTCCAACTTACCGTGGTTAAGCCCCCAGTCACCCATTGCATTTTGGCAAACAGGTAGCTTGGCTTTGTACGTCACGACGGCCGTTTTATTGCCTGTTTTATGGCGTGCTGCGTACCGTCATGCCCCAAAGGCGCACCGATGAGGACATCAAGCAGACAGGGTATCGGCAATGCGTTGGGCACAGGCCTTGGCTTGCGCTTCATCACGCGCTTCAACCATCACACGCACCAAAGGCTCGGTGCCACTGGCACGAATCAGTACACGACCAGTGTCCCCCAGCTCGGCCTCGGCCTTTTGCAATTCTTCTTTCATGCGGGCATTCGACTGCCAGTCTTGACCCGGGCGTAAACGCACATTGATCAGGATTTGTGGAAATAGCTTCACATCTTTGAGTAGCTCAGACATGGCACGGCCACTGCGCACGCAGGTTTGCAAAATCTGCAAAGCGCTCACCAGGCCATCGCCCGTGGTGTGCTTGTCCAAAGCCAGCAAGTGGCCCGAACCTTCGCCACCTAAAATCCAGTGGTGCTTGGCGAGTTCTTCCAAGACATAACGGTCACCAACCTTGGCCCTCACAAACTGCACACCACGGTTTTTAAGAGCCACTTCCACGGCCATATTGGTCATCAGGGTGCCGACCACGCCTGGCACCACCTCGTCATTCGCCAAGCGGTCATCGGCCATCAGATACAACAACTCATCGCCGTTGTACAAGCGGCCCTGTGCATCTACCATTTGCAACCGATCGGCATCACCATCCAGTGCAATGCCGAAATCGGCATGATTGGCTTTAACGGCACGCACCAAAGCGTCAGGGTGTGTGGCCCCTACCTCGTGGTTGATGTTTAAGCCGTCAGGACTGCAACCGATCGCCATCACCTCAGCGCCCAACTCATGGAACACCTTCGGTGCGATGTGATACGCCGCACCATGTGCGGCATCCACTACGATCTTCAAACCTTTGAGCGTGAGATCGTTGGAGAACGTGCTCTTACAAAACTCAATGTAACGGCCAGCCGCATCATCTAAACGTTTGGTTTTGCCTAGGTTCGCAGAGTCTGCCCACACAGGCGCTTCGCTCAATGCAGCTTCCACGGCTAACTCCCAGGCGTCGCTGAGCTTGTTGCCTTGTGCGCTGAAAAACTTGATGCCGTTGTCTGCAAAGGGATTGTGGCTGGCACTGATGACAACGCCAAGGCTTGCGCGCTGCGCGCGTGTGAGATAAGCCACGCCAGGTGTGGGCAATGGCCCAAGCAACACCACATTCACGCCTGCAGAGTTAAAACCCGACTCTAAAGCCGACTCCAACATATAACCCGAGATACGCGTGTCTTTGCCAATCAGCACGGTGGGATGGGCTTCCGTTTGTTTGAGCACGCGGCCCACGGCATGGGCCAAACGCAAGACAAAGTCAGGGGTGATCGGCGCCTGACCCACGGTGCCACGAATGCCATCTGTGCCGAAATATTTGCGTGTCATCTTGTTTTGCCTTGGATGTTATTTTTGTTTGTTCTAGGTTTGAATGCATTGTCTCAAACTTGCGCAGCTTGCCAAACTTTGAGTGCCTGCACGGTTTGCACCACATCATGCACACGCACAATGCGTGCACCACGCTCAACAGCCAACAAAGCTGCTGCCACGCTGGGCACCATGCGCTCGCCCACATCACAACCCGTCACAGCACCAATGGATGACTTACGCGACCACCCGACGAGCAAGGGGTAGCCCAAAGCCAGCAATGGGTCTTGGTGAGCAAGTAGCTCAAAGTTTTGCGGCACGGTTTTTCCAAAACCCACACCAGGGTCTAACGCGATACGTTCGTGCGCCACGCCCAAGGCTTGCAACGCTTGTGCATGGGATTTCAAAAATGCCGTCACGGGGGGAATACAAAGGCCTTGCATGGGCAAGGTTTGCATGGTTTGTGGCTCGCCATGCATGTGCATCAAACACACCCCACACTGCGCATGCGCAGCGACCACTTGCTGAGCACCAGCCTGACGCAAGGCCCACACATCGTTGATGATGTCTGC